>NZ_CANRIC010000015.1:0-40431 GCF_947630565.1 uncultured Paenalcaligenes sp. | reverse complement strand
TGCAACCCACCATTGCCTCTGAGCTTGAACAAGCGGGCTTAAACCCGTTACTTGCTCAGCTTTATGCCGCTAGACACGTTAAAAGCATCCACGAGACGCACTCTCGCTGGGGCGCACTCTTAGCCCCTCATAGCTTGCATCACATTGAACAAGGTGCTCAGCTTCTGGCGGATGCCATAGAGGAGCAGTGGCGTATTTTAATTGTTGCGGACTACGACTGTGACGGGGCTACAGCCTGCACAATTGGCATGCGCGCATTAACAGAAATGGGAGCTGATGTTGATTTTCTAGTACCTAATCGATTTGAAACCGGTTATGGCCTCTCTGCTGAAGTCGTGCGCATTGCCCACCAACACCCAAATGGCAAACCCGATTTGATTGTGACGGTTGATAATGGAATTGCGAGTGTAGAAGGTGTTGCTCTTGCCAATGAGCTTGGTATTCAAGTGCTGGTTACAGATCACCACCTACCTGGAGATCAACTCCCAGACGCCGCTGCAATTATTAACCCTAGCCACCCAGACTGTGGATTTCCCTCAAAACACTTAGCAGGCGTAGGGGTCATTTTTTACTTGATGCTAGCGCTACGGGCCGAGCTACGAGAGCGTGGTGCATTTGATCTAGAGGACCAACCTCGATTAGATCAATTAGCTGACATACTGGCCTTAGGCACGGTCGCCGACGTTGTACAGCTAGATGCAAATAACCGTCTACTGGTCGCACAAGGTCTAAAACAAATACGATCTGGGCGAGCTCATGCTGGGATCAATGCCCTTTTTGCCATTGCTGGTCGTGATACCAACAATGCGAACGCCTTTGACCTTGGTTTTGCGGTGGGTCCACGTATTAATGCAGCGGGTCGCCTTACAGACATGAGTATTGGTATTCGCTGCCTATGCACCGATGACCCTTTTGAGGCTGCCGAGTTAGCTAAAGAGTTAGACCGCATCAATCAAGAGCGACGCCAAATCGAAAGCGGTATGCACCAAAGCGCGCTGAATTCCGTGGAGCAAATGATGCAACTCAGCCCCAGCGCCAGTGTATGCGTCTATGGCCCTGACTGGCATCAAGGCGTAGTTGGCTTGGTTGCCTCACGGTTAAAAGAAAAATACTGGCGTCCAACCATTGCTTTTGCTCCTGGCGATAATGGCGAGATCAAAGGGTCTGGTCGCTCTATTCCTGACGTACACATGAGAGATGTGCTCGATATTATTTCTAAAAAGCACCCATCAATGATTTTAAAGTTTGGTGGACACTCGATGGCAGCAGGGCTAAGTATCCATGAATCCAGCATAGACGCTTTTAAAATCGCCTTTGAGCAAGCGGTGATTCAGTTTTCAGGAAAAACACACTTTGAACCGATTATTGAACATGATGGTTCCCTAGCCATTTCCCATATTGATATTGAAACGGCCACCTTACTAAATCAACAGGTGTGGGGAGCCGGTTTTCCACCACCAGTCTTTGTGGATCAGTTCACCGTATTACATCAACGCATACTTAAAGACAAACATCTCAAGTTACGTGTGGAACGTGATGGTTTAGTCTTTGATGCCATTTGGTTTAATCATGCCGAATTAGTCAGTGACTCAATCGAAATGGCATATAGACTAGATGTGAATCACTGGAACGGTAAAAGTTCTGTGCAGTTTATGGTGGACTATGCCTTTGCCACTGAGCTACGTGATGAGTACACAATTCCACCCACAATCAGTGCAAACGCGACTCCATGATAAATTTCTGGGGCTTGATCTAAAAAGATAATAGATAAAATCGCAGCAAACAAAGGCATTAAATTAGCAAAAAAGCCCGCCATTGCTGGTCCCACACGCTGTACGCCTAAGCCCCAACATCTAAAGGCGATAATTGCGGGTCCAATGGAAACATAAAGCATTGCTGCGACCAAGCCCCAGCTCCACTCAATATGCCAATCTGTTAGCGCCCACTCACCCCCGGCAAAGACCCCTGACCACATCAAACCAAAGGTGACTTGGGCTAACAGCAGCGTAGACCAATTCTGTTTAATTTCGGGCTCATGCTTATCCTGACTTAAAAGCCAACTATAAAAAGCCCAAGCGATCGTTGCGATCACCATATAAATGTCACCGATCACAAAGCGAAAGTGAACCAGCTCAGTGATTTCGCCTCGAATCAAAATAATGGCGACCCCCATCAGAGAAAGCAATGCCCCCGCTAGCTGCTTGACACTCACCGCTGCCCCAAAAAATAGGCGCCCTACCAAGAGCATCCAAATAGGCATACTGGCATTAACCAAGGTCACGTTAATTGGGGTAGAACTATGTAGCGCCATATATTGCAAAGCGTTATACATGCCAATCCCCAACAAACCCAACATGGCATAGTGACGCCAATTACGCCATAAGGCGCTTCCTTTGCGCAAAATTTGCCCACCAAACGCCGCCAAAATAAAGAAAGCAATTGTCCAGCGAATAACGTTCAATGTAATAGGCGGCACCATTTCGCTAATTACGCGACCCACAATGGCATTACCTGCCCATAAAAACGTCGGTATAACCAACAACAATACCGCCGAGGGCGTTAATTTTTGACTCATACCGCATTCCTTTAGAGTGGCGTTAATGACAATTATTCATCTATATAAAAGTCAAAATTATATAGAAAAGGAAGTACTAAACCTAGCTATTAACTGATATAAATCACGTAAACCATTGACACAAAAAGATTTTTCCTGTAAGCTATAAAAATGCGATAAAAGTCAATCGCGCGCTCTACTAGGTTTACACCTACGCCTTTATCTTTTCCACGCACCTATGCGCTGGGATTTATATCCCTATTTCTCTATCGCGGCCTGTTTATCTGCGCGAACCCGCACTGTTTCATCGTTTGTGCACACAAACATCATGCGCTACTAATAACCAAAAGGACCTCTATATGTCAAAAGAAGAATTACTTGAAATGCAAGGCTCCGTTACCGAAGTTTTACCTGACTCCCGTTTTCGCGTTACGCTTGAAAATGGTCACCCTGTGATCGCTTACACAGGCGGCAAAATGCGCAAACACCATATTCGCATTCTAGCTGGCGATCAAGTAACCCTAGAAATGTCACCTTACGACCTAAGTAAAGGCCGTATCACATTCCGTCATTTACCTAAACGCAACAATCAGCCTACCGGCCAATCCTCTGCGCCACGTCGTCGTCGTTAATTTATTAATAAAGCCTGACACAAACCTGTCACAAAGAAGTGTCATTATGTAACTGTTCCGTCTATTTAGACCACGCTGCATACGCACAGGCACTTCATGAAAAAAAATCGCTTAACCTTAAAAACCGGCTTTATCGGTTATTTTGTACTGTTATTTGCTTTTGCCTTACTTATGTTTGGGGCCTTAAATAACCTAACACGTACAATCACCCAATTACAGCAAGCACAAGACTCACGATTTCAAGTCTCAAGCCTTGTGAACGAGTTTAATGCTATCACTCAAGCCATGGCGCGTAATGCCATGGCTTTTGTATCCAGTGAACAGCCCGAGTTCCAACAGCACTTTCAAAGCGAATACCAACAGCTAACCGCAGCGTCTGATTCAGACAGCAGCATCCGCTTACGCATAGAGCAAGCCCCACTCAATCCATTAGAAAAACAACACTTCACCGAGGCTCACTCTCTAGCTTTAGCCTTAGCGGATGTACAAAAAGAAGCCATGAGCACGGCTAGCGGCCAGTTTGATGACGGTCAAGGCGGCATTCGAGTCGCCCTACCCAACACCTTAATGGCTCAGGCCTTATTGTTTAACCAAGCTCACCAACAACAGAGCCAACAGCTCACGCAACTCATTCAAAGCATTGACCAGTCTCAATCTGAACGCATACTTATTGAGCTCAATGCAGCGACCCACGACAGTCAGCGCGCCTTTGCTTTTGCCTTACTCGCTTTAGCTACACTGATTTTAGGTAGTGGGATTGGGCTCTGGGGCTTATACAAATCCATCAAAACCCCTCTTAATCAAGGCGTAGCCCTTGCCACAGAGTTAGCGGCAGGCAATTTACAGGCGCGTATAGAAAACACGCGCGATGATGAGCTAGGTCTATTGCTACAAGCCCTAAATGGCATTGGATTTGGCCTACAACAAGCGATGGACGAAGTACAGCGTCGCAGCCATGACATTTACACCGCCTCTCAGCAGTTAGTCATTGGTAATCAAGAATTAAAAAACTTCAGCTCTGAACAAGCCACACACTTAGATCGCACTCGCCTAACGTGTGAGAGCTTAGCTCACACCATTCTCAATGAAACACAGAATGTAGAGTTAGCCACCGAGCTTAGCCAAGAGGCTGCTACACTCAGCTTAAACGGAGCCACTCTTAGTAATAATTTGATGCACACCATGCGCTCTATTCAAAATAGCGCCAAAGAAATGAGTGCCATCACAGAGCTCATCCAAAACATCGCCTTCCAAACCAACATTCTTGCCCTGAACGCCGCCGTAGAGGCTGCACGCGCAGGCACAGAGGGCCGAGGCTTTGCCGTCGTCGCAGCTGAGGTACGTCAATTAGCATTACGCTCTTCACAAGCCTCTCATGATATTGAAACCTTGATCAATAACAGTCTAAAACAAGTCCAACTTGGTAATGACTCGGTCAATCAAACCAGCGCCATGATTCAATCCATACAACAGTCAATCGACAAGGTAAGGCATATCATGCAAGACGTTTCTCACTCATTTAATGAGCAAAAAATCAAAGTGGAAGACGTGACGGTTGCCATGACCACCTTAGATCAAATCACAGCGCAAAACTTGCAAGTGGTGGACTCAGCCGTGCACAGTACACATAGCCAGCTAGAGCATGTTCACGGCCTCAATCAAGTCGTTGCGCTTTTCGAGGCAAAACACCATCGCCCCCTCAACTCCATCTCACATGCCGCATAAATAACGAATAATTGGGCGTTTTTTGTGAAAAAAGTAGGCATTTTCTGTACACAGGTTAAAATTGGCTAAAATCAGTCTAATAAGTCAATGAATCAAACCGCTAATACAGGAATTGCAGATGGAATCAGAACGCCTTAACCAGCTCGAAGCGCAGCTCGATGACTACCTTGAGCGCACAGTAGAACTACGGAGGTATCTTTGACTACGACGAAAAAGCGCATCGCTTATACGTTGTCAACGCCGAGTTTGAAAACCCAAATATTTGGGACGATCATGAACACGCCCAAGAATTAGGCCGTGAGAAAAAAAGCCTAGAAACCGTTGTTCATGGCTTAGATGAAATTGAGCAAAGTCTAAAAGACGCCAAAGAGCTGTTTGAACTTGCCGCAATGGACGATGACGACGACACCATCGCCGCCATTGAGGCCGACTGTGCCACTATTGGCAAACGCATCGAGGAATTTGAATTCCGCCGGATGTTCTCCAACCCAGCCGACAGCTTGAATTGCTTTATGGATATCCAAGCAGGTGCGGGTGGCACAGAGGCCCAAGACTGGGCATCCATGCTTTTGCGTCAATATATCCGCTATGCAGAACACAAAGACTTTAAAGTCGAAGTCCTAGAGCAGTCTGATGGCGAGGTGGCCGGCGTCAAATCCGCCACCATCAAAATCGAAGGCGAATATGCCTATGGTTTATTACGCACCGAAACAGGCGTACACCGCTTGGTTCGCAAAAGCCCCTTTGACTCATCCAATGGTCGTCACACCTCGTTTAGTAGTGTCTTTGTTTATCCAGAGATCGATGACTCTTTCGAGATTGAAGTCAACCCAGCGGATCTGCGTGTAGATACTTACCGAGCCAGCGGCGCAGGTGGACAGCACGTTAACAAAACAGACTCTGCTGTACGCTTAACTCACATGCCTACAGGGATTGTTGTACAGTGTCAGAATGACCGTTCACAACACCGTAACCGCGCTGAAGCCATGCAAATGCTAAAGTCTCGCCTCTATGAGCTCGAGATTCGCCAACGGATGGCAGAGCAACAAAAGCTTGAAGACTCAAAAAGTGATGTGGGCTGGGGCCATCAAATTCGCTCATATGTTTTAGATCAAAGCCGCATCAAGGATTTGCGCACGAACGTTGAGATTTCAAACACACAACGCGTATTAGACGGCGACTTAGATCCTTTCATCCAAGCTAGCCTTAAACAAGGGGTATAACGAATGGAACGACTCATTATTATTAGCGGCGCATCTCGCGGCTTGGGTTTTGCTTTAGCCAAACAGCTGATCAAACCAGATACGTTATTAGTTAGTATTGCACGCAGCAATAATTCTGAGCTAGCCGCCCTTTGCCACCAAGCTAATGCAACATACCACTACATTAACGCTGATTTAGCGCGCCCGCAGGGAACTGAGCTTGCCACCCAGCAACTTAGTGATCTATGCGCCCAACACCAAAACCTAGCGCACTATTATTTAATTAATAACGCTGGCACTGTGGCTCCTATGGCACAGGCCCATCAGCTAGACGACCCAAAAGCAATCGCTCAAGCGCTACAATTAAACATTGGTAGTTTAATGAGCCTAAGCGCTTGCTTTCTCGCTCACACCCCCCCTGAGGCGGATAGACGCATTTTAAACATTTCGTCTGGAGCAGGTCGCGGTGCAGTACCCGGCTGGGGGGTCTATGGTGCCACCAAGGCCGCCGTTGACTATTTCACCCAGACCCTAGCCCTTGAGCAGCCCAATGTACGTAGTGCTGCGCTAGCTCCTGGCGTGATAGATACAGACATGCAAGCCTCTATACGCCAAACAGATAGCGATTATTTTCCGAATCGCGAGCGCTTTATTAGCCTACACCAGAATCAACAACTTGCTTCAGCCACCTATACAGCTGAACAGATTGCCCGTTATCTTACGAACGACGCCTTTGGTCAAAAAACCATTGACGATATTCGCCATTATTTTTAATTGTTAGCCTCATGACTTCTATTACTGAGTCAACCCACGTTGACGAAAACCACCTCATCGCTGAACGCCGAGCAAAACTCACCGCTTTACGCGAACACGGTAACGCCTACCCTAATGACTTTCAGCCTGAGCATCAAGCCGACCAACTCCATACGCTGTACGATGCGATGGACAAAGAAAGCCTAGCCGCTGAGCCCAAACAAGCCCGTGTAGCAGGCCGCATGATGTTAAAACGCGTCATGGGGAAAGCCAGCTTCGCTACCCTACAAGACGGCAGTGGTCGCATTCAAATTTATTTGGATAAAAAAGCGCTTGGCGACGAACTCTACGAACAGTTTAAAACGTGGGATATCGGTGATATTTTAGCTGTTAGTGGCGAGGTATTTAAAACCAATAAGGGCGAGCTTTCCATTCGTGCTACGCAGCTACGTCTACTCACCAAATCACTGCGCCCGTTGCCGGATAAGTTTCATGGTTTATCTGACCAAGAGATTCGCTACCGTCAACGCTATGTTGATTTAATTATGAATGACGAAACTCGTGCTACTTTTTTGGCTCGCAGCAAAGCCATCAACAGCATCCGTCAGCACATGATTGAGGCAAACTTCCTAGAGGTTGAAACACCTATGCTGCACCCCATTCCAGGCGGCGCAGCAGCCAAGCCATTTATCACCCATCACAATGCGCTTGATATGGAAATGTACTTGCGCATCGCCCCAGAGCTGTATTTAAAACGCTTGATCGTAGGGGGTTTCGAGCGTGTGTTCGAGATTAACCGTAACTTCCGCAATGAAGGTGTGAGCCCACGTCACAACCCTGAATTCACCATGATGGAATTCTACGCGGCATACACGGACTACCATTGGTTAATGGACTTCACCGAAAACCTAATTCGCGCAGCCGCAATTGCCGCCAGTGGCTCAGCTCACGTTCAATACCAAGAGCAAGATTTACGTTTAGATCAACCTTTTGATCGCTTAACTATTGTTGAAGCAATCCAAAAATATTTCCCTAACTACACAACAGAACAGCTCAATGACATTGCGTTTCTACGTGAAGAACTAAAACGCAAAAAAGTGGACATTGATGCTCCCGCATTTATGCATGCTGGTGTAGGCGCATTACAATTAGCGTTGTTTGAGGAAACCGCAGAGTCCAAACTATGGCATCCTACATTTATTGTGGATTATCCTGTTGAGGTATCCCCGTTAGCTCGCGCTTCTGATCATGACACGGCTATTACGGAACGCTTTGAACTCTTCATCACAGGCAGAGAAATAGCAAACGGCTTTTCTGAGCTAAATGATCCCGAAGACCAAGCCGCTCGTTTCTTAGCCCAAGTTGAAGCCAAAGATGCAGGAGACGAAGAAGCCATGTACTACGATGCCGATTACATTCGCGCCTTAGAGTACGGCATGCCTCCTACGGGTGGTTGTGGTATAGGAATTGACCGCTTAGTTATGCTGCTTACGGATAGCGCTAGCATCCGTGATGTCATTCTATTCCCACACCTACGTCGCGCAGAATAGCAACAAAAACACACAAAGAAGCCCGCTCGTCACACGACAGCGGGCTTTTGCTTTATCAAACTAGCGGTTTTGTTTTACACAGTGAAGGATTCGCCACACCCACATGCCGCTTTCTCATTTGGATTTTTAAATTTAAATCCTGAGTTTAATCCTTCGCGCGTGTAATCTAGCTGCGTACCATCTACAAAAGGCAAACTGCGAGGATCTACAAAGACAGTAATCCCTTGGTCTTTGAAAACGTGATCCGTATCATTGCTTTCATCGACAAAATCCACCTGATACGCCATACCTGAACAACCTGTTAAACGCACACCCAAACGCAAACCAATACCAGATCCTCGTTTAGCCATGTGCTTAGTAATGTGTTCAGCCGCTTGAGCCGTCAATGTT
Source organism: uncultured Paenalcaligenes sp. (assembly GCF_947630565.1). NCBI lineage: Bacteria > Pseudomonadati > Pseudomonadota > Betaproteobacteria > Burkholderiales > Alcaligenaceae > Paenalcaligenes > uncultured Paenalcaligenes sp. Next base: position 31,625 of record NZ_CANRIC010000015.1, on the reverse strand, counting down.
ATAGACATAAAAACCTCTCAATCAATAGGATTGGCGAGCTGCCAATCTGTAGTCATTTTTTCTAGGGCCTCTGCTGCCAACCAAGTGCAATGCATCTTTACCATTGGCAAATCCAGTTCAGCCCCTAAGTCCTGAGTATTAAATGATTGTACCTGCTTTAAGCTTAAACCAATTAACCGTTCGCACAGCAAGTCTGCCACAGCAATACATGCACCACAGCCGTAGACCTTAAACTGCGCCGCATCAATCTGCTGCGTAGCCAAATTCACAGCCACCAGCACGGATAACACCACCCCTTGTTGCTGAGCCCCTACCGTCGCCATATAACCTATATGGTCGGCATCAACCGAAATATCCCCCGCAAAGTGGGGCTGCATAAAACGTTGATTAATAGCAGTTGAATAAGCCATGATTCTTTTCCTACGCTATTAAGGTATTTGTTTGACTATCCCACACTGGGGAAAGTTCACGCAATCGTCGTACTTGGGTAATAATTTCGTCCAAAGCCACATCAATATCGGCTTCAGTTGTTTGTCGCCCCAAACTAATTCGCAAAGCACTATGTGCTAATTGAGGCTCTCTGCCTATTGCCGTCAACACATACGAAGGCTCCAGACTGGCCGATGAACACGCAGATCCACTAGATACTGCCAAGCGCTGCAAAGACATCATTAAAGCCTCACCCTCTATGCCGGCAAAACTGATATTTAAATTGTAGGGAACGCGGTGTTCTGCTGAACCATTTAAATAAAGAGCAGGCAACGCCTCTGTCAGCCCTGCCCAAAGGCGTTGCTGCAACTGCGTAACACGGGCTGTTTCTGTTAACTGTTCAGACTGAGCCAAAGCAAAAGCAGCACCCATTCCTACTATCTGATGTGTCGCTAATGTGCCTGACCGATATCCTCTTTCGTGTCCACCACCATGAATCTGCGCGGCCAAACGTACACGTGGCTTACGACGCACATAAAGCGCCCCTATCCCTTTAGGTGCGTATACCTTATGGCCGGAAAACGACATTAAGTCCACAGGAATGCGATCTATATGTAAATCGACTTTAGCCACCGCCTGTGCCGCATCCACATGAAACAACACATCATGTTCAACGCATAAGGCAGCAATCCCAGCCAAATCCTGCACCACACCGATTTCATTATTCACCGCCATAACTGAAACCAATGTGGTATCAGGGCGCAATGCCGCACGTAACTGCTCAATGGAGATCAAACCTTCGGCATTGACAGGCAAATAAGTCACCTCAAAACCTTGGGTTTGCAAATAAGCAAAGGTATCCAATACCGCCTTGTGTTCGGTATTGACCGTAATAAGATGCTTACCTTTGTCCGCATAGGCCAATGCAGCCCCTTTAATCGCTAAGTTATTGGACTCAGTCGCCCCCGACGTCCAAACGATTTCTTTGGGGTGAGCCCCAATAACGGCTGCAACCTGCGCTCTAGCCTTTTCTACGGCCTCTTCGGCATCCCAACCATACGCATGTGTATTTGATGCGGGATTCCCAAAATGAGTCGTCAGCCAGGGCATCATTTGTTCTAGCACACGCGGATCGATGGGGGTCGTCGCCGCGCAATCCAAATAAACTGGATAAGAAGTAGGCAAAATAAACTCCAAACCTATAAAATTTAGCAGGTAGCCTGCTGCGGTGTAATGCGATGCGTAGTACGTTTTGTACCTTGCTGTTGACGTACCGATTCCTCAAGCTGACGCATACGCTGCTGATCTACTAAATCCTGCAAAGACACAGAATCCAAATAGTCCACCATTTTACGACTTAATGTGGCCCAAAGTTCATGTGTCATGCATTGAATGCGATTACCGTCCCCATCGACCTCACAGTCCCCTTTACCACCACACTTGGTTGCATCTAAGGGCTCATCCACGGCAAAAATAATATCAGCGACAGTAATATGGCGTGCCAAGCGAGCTAGACTATAGCCCCCTCCCGGCCCCCGCGTACTATCAACCAGTTCATGACGACGCAAGCGACCAAACAACTGCTCTAAATATGACAAGGATATGCTTTGGCGTTCACTGATTTTAGCCAACGTTACTGGGCCACTATGCTGGCGCAGCGCCAAATCTATCATTGCCGTGACAGCAAAACGTCCTTTAGTGGTTAAACGCATAATTAAGTCCTTGAAATAATTGACTTGAAGCGGGAAATAAAAGCAATTCATACCCGACCAATTTGGTACAGTATAGCAAATACCCATTAAAAGAGTAAGGTATTCAACGATTTTTTGCGAGTTCTATTATATGTACCACGGTAAAAAGCCGGCATAAAGCCGGCTTACAAATCAATCATCCTCAGACGCGAATTAACTCAATAACGCTTGCTCTTTCAGGCGACGCAATTGATCTCTGGTGTGAGCAGCTGCCTCGAACTCAAGGTTTTTCGCTTGATCCAACATCTGTTTCTCTAAGCGCTTTAACTCTCGAGCTAATGTCTTCTCATCACGCAGCAGATCCAAAGGTAAGGTTTCTAGACTCGCTACAGGTGCCTGATGCGGCGCAATCACACCATCGATTAAGTCACGCACCGCCTTATTCACACCACGCGCTGTAATCCCATGATCCACATTAAATTGCAGTTGTTTTTCCCTACGGCGCTCTGTTTCATCCATCGCTTTACGCATCGAGTCCGTAATACGATCCGCATACAAAATAGCATGGCCATGCAGATTTCGAGCAGCCCGGCCTATGGTTTGAATCAAGCTACGTTCTGATCGCAGAAAACCCTCTTTATCGGCATCAAGAATTGCGACTAATGACACCTCAGGAATATCCAAGCCTTCGCGCAATAAGTTAATTCCCACCAGTACATCAAACACACCTAGCCGTAAGTCTCGAATTATTTCTACTCGTTCTACCGTATCAATATCTGAGTGCAAATAACGCACTTTCACCCCATGCTCGGCTAAAAACGCACTTAAATCCTCAGACATTTGCTTTGTTAATGTAGTGATGAGCACGCGCTCTTTCAATGCAACGCGTTTGGCGATTTCCCCGAGCACATCATCCACCTGCGTTGCAGCAGGACGAATTTCGACCTCGGGGTCCACCAACCCAGTGGGGCGTACCAACTGCTCTACAACCTGATCCGCATGCTCATTCTCATACGCAGCCGGGGTGGCTGATACAAAGACGGTTTGCGGCATACGTTGCTCAAACTCATCCATTTTTAACGGTCGATTATCTAAAGCTGAAGGTAGCCTAAAACCGAATTGCACTAGCGTCTCTTTACGCGACCGATCCCCTTTATACATCCCCCCTATCTGCCCTATCGTGACATGACTTTCATCAATGAACATAATGGCATTTTTAGGTAAATAATCAATTAATGTAGGAGGAGGATCCCCCTCTTGGGCCCCTGACAAGTGCCGAGAATAATTCTCAATCCCCTTGCAAAAACCTAATTCATACATCATTTCTAAGTCAAAACGCGTACGTTGCTCTAGACGCTGAGCCTCTACTAACATGCCCTGAGAGGTTAAATATGCCAAACGTTCTTTTAGCTCTGCTTTAATGCCATCAATCGCTCGTAACACCGTCTCTCTAGGCGTCACAAAATGAGAGCCCGGATACACCGTAAAACGAGGCAGCTCTTGCTGAACTTTGCCCGTCAAGGGATCAAATAACGCCAACCCCTCGATCTCATCATCAAACATCGTGATGCGTATAGCTAATTCCGCGTTTTCCGCAGGAAAGACATCTACAATCTCACCGCGGGCCCTAAACATACCCCGCTCAAAATCCGTATCATTACGCTCATACTGCATCGCCACCAATCGAGCTAATAGCTCTTGACGACCTATTTCATCTCCCACTCGCAACGTCAGCACCATCGCATGATAGTCCGCAGGGTTACCTATCCCATAGATACATGAAACTGAGCCCACTATGATCGTATCTGGACGCTCTAGGAGGCTTTTGGTTGCTGACAGCCTCATCTGCTCGATGTGCTCATTAATCGACGAGTCTTTTTCAATAAATAAATCACGCGATGGCACATAGGCTTCCGGCTGATAATAATCGTAATAAGAAACGAAATACTCCACCGCATTTTTTGGAAAGAATTCCCGCATTTCGGCATATAGCTGTGCCGCTAATGTTTTATTAGGTGCTAGTACTATCGCTGGGCGTCCGCTCTGTGCGATGAGGTTTGCCATCGTAAAGGTTTTACCGGAACCCGTTACGCCCAACAAGGTTTGGTACATTAATCCATCATCCAAACCCTCTTTCAGCTGCACAATCGCATTTGGCTGATCCCCTGCTGGCGGATAAGGCTGAAACAATTGAAAAGGACTATTCGGATATTGTACAAATTGCGGTGTAAAGGTTTGCATACTGGTCCCAAATTAGTAGATACTTCTATTATCACATTATTTTTTGGGCTTTTGCCCTACCAAGCTTCCCGTTATGACATCCCTCTTTCAAAGCGTGCCCCAAGCTCCACGCGATCCGATTCTTGGGCTCAATGAACAATTCAACACAGATAGCCGTGACCATAAGGTCAACTTAGGCGTAGGTGTCTACTACGATGAGCAAGGCCGCATGCCTTTGCTCAATAGCGTCAAACACGTAGAACAACGTCTAGCCGATCAAGCCAGCGCCCGTGGTTACTTACCCATAGATGGCATCGTCTCCTATAACAAAGGGGCCCAACAATTGCTCCTTGGCGCTGACTCTGCTGTCCTTGCCCAAGACCGCGCTGTGACCATTCAAAGTCTAGGCGGAACAGGTGCTCTTAAAATTGGGGCTGATTTTTTAAAAACTATTGTGCCCAATGCAACTGTTGCTATCAGCAACCCTAGCTGGGAAAACCATCGCGCTCTATTCGAAAAAGCAGGCTTTGAGGTCGTAGACTACCCTTACTACGACGCGCAAACCAAAGGCTTCGACCTACCGGGCATGCTGCAGTTTTTAGAACAATTACCCAATCAAAGTATTATTGTTTTACATGCTTGCTGCCATAACCCAACAGGGATTGATCCTACTTTCGAGCAATGGCTACAAATTGCGGATGTCATCACCGCCAAACAACACATTCCATTTATGGATATTGCCTATCAGGGCTTTGGCGCTGGCCTAGAGCCTGATGCGGCAGCAGTACGGATGTTTACCGAGCGTCAAATACCGATGCTAATCAGCTCGTCTTTTTCTAAGTCTTTTGCCTTATATGGTGAGCGCGTGGGTGCATTAACTGTCATCACCACTGACTCAGAGCAAAGCCCAAAAGTGCTTAGTCAACTAAAACGATTAGCTCGAACCAACTACTCAAACCCGCCAACCCACGGGGCAAAGATCATTAGCTGTATTTTTAATGATGCAGAGCTACTGCAGCAATGGAAAGACGAACTGGCCCAAATGCGCCAACGTATCAAAGCCATGCGAGAACAATTAGTCATAAAACTAAAAGAGCATGGCGTAGCACAAAACATGGATTTTGTTCTTACTCAAAATGGCATGTTTTCTTACTCGGGTCTCACTCAAGCCCAAGTTCAACAACTACGAGACGAAGACGCGATTTATATTTTAGACACGGGCCGGATCTGTGTAGCCGCCTTAAACCCACACAACATGGATACCGTAGCCGCAGCTATTGCACGCGTTTTGCGTTAAATTCTGCACTAACAGCACCCAAATCAAGGCAAATCACGCTTTAATGCTGGTTTGCCTTGATTTTTATAGTTTTTTAGTTGACAATAAAACTGTATATAACTCCAGTTAAATGGGTGCGCCGTGAAACTTACTACCCGTCAACAACAAATTTTTGACTTAATCCGTACGGAAATCCAACGTACCGGATTCCCTCCTACTCGCGCTGAGATCGCTACAACCTTTGGCTTCAAATCGGCCAATGCCGCAGAAGACCATCTCAAAGCCTTAGCCCGAAAAGGTGCCATTGAACTCATCGCTGGCACATCACGTGGCATACGTCTGTTAATTGACACGCCCACAACACCTCAGCCCACCTTACCTATCATTGGTCGGGTTGCGGCGGGTAGCCCCATTCTGGCCACTGAACACATTGAGCGAGAAATTGGTGTAGAGCCCACCTTATTTAGCCAATCACCCGATTACCTCTTACGAGTTCGGGGACTAAGTATGCGTGATATCGGTATCCTCGAAGGCGATCTATTAGCCGTCAAAAAAACAACAGAAGCCCATAACGGCCAAATTGTTGTAGCGCGTATTGGTGATGAAGTCACTGTAAAACGCCTCCAAAAAGACGGTAAAAAAATCTCTCTACTCCCTGAAAACCCAGACTTTGAGCCAATAGTGATTCAACCTGAAGATGACTTTAGCCTCGAAGGTATTGCCGTCGGTTTAATTCGCGATCAACGTTTTAACTAAAGACCTAACTCCCACGGTACAACCAAACAAAAAAGCCTCTTAGTTTGACTAGAACTAAGAGGCTTTTAAACAACTACGGATTAATGCTTAGTTAAACCACCTGTAGCATCTGCTACGGGTTTTGCTGCCACAGCCTCTGCAGTAATACGTGCTAATTCCTCATCGGACAAAGGGGTTGTAGGTCGCTCTAGCGCCACCTCTAATACACGATCAATCCAACGCACTGGAATAATCTCCAAAGTGTTTTTGACGTTATCAGGGATGTCAGCCAAATCCTTCACGTTTTGCTCGGGAATCATCACGGTTTTGATACCACCACGTTGAGCAGCTAATAGCTTTTCTTTGAGGCCACCAATTTCCAGCACCTCGCCACGTAGTGTGATCTCACCAGTCATTGCCACATCCGCACGAATAGGAATACCCGTCAAAGAAGACACAATGGCTGTAGTGATTGCAATACCCGCAGAAGGGCCATCTTTAGGCGTAGCACCATCAGGGAAATGAACGTGCAAATCACGTTTTTCAAAGATAGGCGTTGCAATACCCCATTGCTGAGCACGAGCCCGAACCACGGTACGAGCAGCTTCTACCGATTCCTTCATCACGTCACCGATAGACCCGGTGCGTTGAATCAGGCCTTTACCAGGCATGTCAGCAACCTCGATGGTCAATAAATCACCACCGACCTCTGTCCATGCCAAGCCAGTGACTTGACCCACTTTGTTTTCTGTCTCGGCAATACCGTAATCAAAACGTCGTACGCCTAAATAGTCATTTAGGTTTTCGCTGTTGACAACTAGCGTTTGCGCAGCTTGCCCTTTTTCTAGTGTCAAAAACTTATGCACAACCTTGCGGCAAATTTTGCTAATTTCACGCTCGAGAGAGCGTACACCGGCTTCCCGTGTGTAGTAACGCACAATATCACGAATCGCCTCTTCGGTAATATCTAGCTCTCCTGCTTTGACACCATTGTTTTTCATCAACTTAGGGACTAAGTGTTTAAAAGCAATATTGACCTTTTCGTCTTCGGTGTAACCGGATAAACGAATAACCTCCATTCGATCCAGCAAAGCAGGTGGGATGTTAAGCGTATTACTGGTCGCCACGAACATCACATCAGATAAGTCAAAATCAACCTCTAGGTAATGATCCTGAAAGGTGTGGTTTTGCTCTGGGTCCAATACCTCTAGTAAAGCAGAGGATGGATCGCCACGGAAATCCGCGCCCATCTTATCGATTTCATCTAACAAAAACAGGGGATTGCGAACCGCAACCTTGCCCATATTCTGTAAAATTTTACCAGGCATAGAGCCAATATAGGTCCGACGATGGCCTCGAATTTCAGCTTCATCGCGCACACCACCTAATGCCATCCGCACATACTTACGGTTTGTTGCCTTAGCAATAGACTGACCCAGAGAGGTCTTACCCACCCCGGGAGGCCCTACCAAACACAAAATCGGCGCCTTAAGTTTTGACACGCGTTGCTGCACTGCCAAATACTCAATAATGCGTTCTTTGACTTTCTCTAGGCCATGGTGATCTGCGTCCAGCACAGTCTGCGCATTCGTTAATGAGTTATTAATACGACTACGCTTACGCCAAGGCAAACCAATTAGCGTATCTAAATAGTTACGCACCACGGTTGCCTCTGCTGACATAGGAGACATCATTTTTAGCTTTTTCAGCTCGGCTTCGGCTTTTTTCTGCGCGTCCTTAGGCAATTTAGCCTCTTCGATGCGCTGTTCAAGCTCCTCGATCTCAGCACCATCTTCGCCCTCGCCTAATTCCTTTTGAATGGCCTTCACTTGCTCATTCAAGTAGTAATCACGCTGGCTTTTCTCCATCTGTTTTTTTACACGGCCACGAATACGTTTCTCGACCTGCAAAATATCAATTTCAGTCTCTAGCTGAGCTAATAACGATTCTAATCGCTCAATCACAGCGATAGACTCAAGCATTTGCTGTTTTTGCTCAAGCTTCAGTGGCAAATGAGCCGCCACCGTATCAGCCAAACGGCTGGCCTCATCAATGGCACTGAGAGATGTCAGAATTTCTTGAGGAATTTTTTTATTGAGTTTGACATACTGCTCGAATTGAGCGACCACAGCACGACGCAAGGCTTCGGCCTCAGAAGGGGTTTCTGTGGCTTCTTGTACAGCAATAGCCTGACCACTAAAATGCGTCTCGTTATCAATGACCCGATTAATTTTAGCTCTTTCAACGCCCTCTACCAGTACCTTAACCGTACCGTCAGGCAGTTTGAGCATTTGTAAAATCGTTGCCGCACAACCGATTTCATACATATCATCGACTGTGGGTTCATCTTTGCTAGCCGTTTTTTGCGCTACCAACAAAATGGTATTGCCCGACTCCATAGCCAATTCTAAGGCTTTGATGGAGCGTGGACGTCCAACAAATAAAGGAATCACCATATGCGGAAACACCACCACATCGCGTAAAGGCAATAACGGCAGTTCCGTGGGTTCCATGGATAAAATCTGGCTTGCAGACATAGTAATTTCCTTTTAATTACCTATAGACCACAAGGGGAAGCAAGATAGCTCCCCCTTGTGGTTCTAGCTTCTGATCTTACAGATTGAGGCGTTCTTGAGGATTTCAAGTATCTTCAATGCAAAACAGTGCTAATTGGTATGGCGATGATGAATTAAGCCACGGCATTATCAGGCGTCACAGGCGCTGACTGATCCGTCCCATAAACGAGTGTTGGATTTTCTGTCCCTAGCACCGCTTCTTTGGTCAAAACTACTTTAGAGACATTTTCCAACGAAGGAAGCTCATACATCGTTTCAAGCAGTGATTTTTCGACAATAGAACGTAAGCCACGCGCGCCTGTACGACGTTTAATTGCAGCCTGAGCTACCGCCTGAAGCGCTTCGTCTTCAACATCTAGCTCGACGCCTTCGATTTCAAACAGTTTTTGGAACTGTTTGATCAACGCATTGCGAGGTTCAGTCAAAATACGAATCAAAGCCGACTCATCTAGTTCTTGCAATGTCGTGACCACAGGCAAACGGCCCACGATCTCAGGAATCAAACCAAATTTAATCAAATCTTCGGGTTCTACATCAGCAAAAAGCTCACCAACCCCGCGCTCACTTTTTGAGCTAACTTTAGCACCAAAACCGATGCCTGATTTTTCAGTACGGTTTTGAATGACTTTTTCTAGACCATCAAAGGCCCCACCTACAATAAATAAAATATTGGTGGTGTCTACTTGAATAAAGTCTTGATTAGGGTGTTTACGTCCACCCTGCGGAGGCACGGAAGCAACCGTACCTTCGATGATTTTCAATAATGCCTGCTGAACACCCTCTCCGGATACATCACGCGTAATAGATGGGTTATCAGCTTTACGAGAGATCTTATCAATCTCATCAATATAAATAATGGCACGCTGTGCCTTTTCTACATCGTACTCACATGCTTGCAAGAGTTTTTGTACGATATTTTCCACGTCCTCGCCCACATAGCCCGCCTCGGTCAATGTGGTGGCATCTGCCATCACAAAAGGAACCTTCAGCATACGAGCCAATGTCTGAGCTAACAACGTCTTACCTGAGCCAGTAGGACCAATCAACAAAATATTACTTTTGGATAGCTCAACCTCATTATCCCCACCCGTATGTTGAATACGTTTGTAGTGGTTATAAACGGCAACGGCCAAGTTGCGTTTAGGCTGATCTTGCCCAATCACATACTCATCAAGAAACGCTTTGATTTCTTTAGGCGTAGGCAAGCTAGCACCCAGCAGATCTGCTGTAATGTCTTCCTGTCTATCCTCAAGGATCATTTCATTGCAAAGACTAATACACTCATTGCAAATATAAACCGCGCCAGGACCTGAAATGAGCTTGCCTACCTCGGCTTGTGTTTTGTTACAAAAGGAGCAGTGCAAGGCTTTATCATCAGCCGAATGTTTGTCGGACATAAATATATACAGTCAAGTAAAGGTGCGGCACGCCGCAAATGGCAAACGAGGTATGCAACAGAAAGGGAGTAATCCCCCCCTTTTTCTGTTGCAACACCTTTAAATATCGTCTGAGCGATGCATCAGGACTTTGTCAATGAGGCCATACACCACGGCCTCATCGGCGTCCATAAAGCGGTCACGCTCGGTATCCAAACCGATTTGATCAAACGTCTGGCCTGTGTTTTTAGCCAAAATACGATTGAGTCGTTCACGTAGGCTTAAGATTTCTTGAGCCTGAATCTGAATATCCGACGCCTGACCTTGGGCCCCACCCGAAGGCTGGTGGATCATAATACGCGAGTTAGGCAAAGCAAAGCGCTTATCTTTTTGGCCTGCGGCCAATAAAAACGCACCCATGCTAGCAGCCATACCGGTACATAACGTAGAGACTTCGGGCTTAACAAACTGCATCGTGTCATAGATAGCCATACCCGCATACACCGACCCGCCAGGCGAGTTGATGTAGAGCGAGATATCTTTATCTAGATTTTCCGACTCTAGGAATAATAACTGCGCCACAATTAAGTTAGCAGAGTGATCATTTACCGGCCCAACCAAAAAGATAATGCGCTCACGCAATAAGCGTGAATAAATATCATACGAGCGCTCTCCGCGGCCAGACTGCTCAACCACGATAGGAACATAGCCTAAACCCGTAGGGGTTACTGACTGGCCACCGTGCATAGAGGCATAGAAGTCGATAAAACGAGACGACATTAGTTATTTCCCATTAATTGCTCAAATTCGACGTCTTCATCAGAAACCTTAGCTTGGGAAACAATGTGATCAACCACATTGTCTTCTAGCACAATGGCTTCGATTTCAGCGCGACGCTGAGCATCAGATAAGTAGTAGCTGATTACTTGCTCAGGCTGTTCGTAGTTTTGAGCGAACTCTTCAATACGAGCACGAACCTGTTCAGGTGTGGCTTTCAATTCAGCTTTTTCGACCAATTCGGACAACAATAAGCCTAAGCGTACGCGACGCTCAGCTTCGTCTTGGAATACGTCTTCAGGAATAGGCATGTCATCTGCATTAGGCAGACCACGCTGTTTAAGTTCCTGACGAGCCATCGCGATACGATTTTTGATTTCGTTTTCAACTAAGGCTTTAGGGATATCGAACTCAGATGCCGCTAAAATAGCATCCATCACGTTCGCTTTAGTGCGAGCCTGTACGCGAGCTTTGGCTTCACGCTCAATGTTGGCACGTACATCAGCTAATAGTGCTTTGATATCACCTTCGGCTTGACCTAGCTCTTTAGCGAACTCATCGTTAAGCTCTGGCAATACAGGCTCAGCCACTTCGGTTACTTTAATTGCAAACTCAGCTGTTTTACCTGCAACTTCGGCTCCACCGTAATCAGCTGGAAAATCTAGCGGGAATGTTTTCTCTTCGCCAGCTTTCATGCCTGTTGTGGCTGCCTCGAACTCTGGCAACATGCGACCTTGGCCAAGCACAAAGCTAAAGCCTTCGGCTGAGCCGCCATCAAACGCGACACCATCAATTGTGCCTTTAAAGTCTAGTGTTACGCGATCATCGTCTTGAGCAGCACGGTCTTCGCGAGCTTCGTAGTTAGCACGTTGCTTACGTAAGATATCAATAGTGCGCTCAACCTCAGCGTCACCTACTGTCACATTGCTACGAGTAATCTCTAGCTCTGTTAAGTTAGGCAGTGTGATTTCGGGATACACCTCGAAAGTCGCAGTAAACACCATGGTTCCTTCGGGGGCATCTTCTTTGCCTTCGATAGAAGGAACACCAGCTACACGTAAGCCGCTTTGCTCTAGAGCACTGTCTAATGCTTTACCAAGCTCATTGTTAATGGCTTCGTAGCGGATACTTGGGCCATGGCTACGCTCTACCATAGATAGAGGGGCCTTTCCGGGGCGAAAACCCTGGATCTTGGCTGTACGCGCCACACGTGTAAGTTGTGCCTGGACTTCTTTTTCGATTTCGGCCGTGGATACGGCTACATCGATTCGGTGCTCCAAACCGGACAGAATTTCAACCTCGGGCTGCATTAGAGACCTATATAAATAAGTGGTTTAACAAAAAATACATATTTTACCGGAAAACAATGCAAATAATAACCAATTAAGCCTTTATTTACAGTGAAACCCGACAAATACGTGTAGAAATTTGACGTATAAGACGCTATTTATACCATTCATCACCGCATTATGGGGATTTTTCAGTTAGCCCACGGTCAACTTCTATAAAGTTCAACCACTCAGACCACAGCGTATATCTTATAAGAGTACATGGGATTACGAGCCGTCTCAATCAACTCATACTATCCTACGTGGGGCTAGAAGATTAAAAAACAAGCTTTTTAGCAAATAATTATTTTTTCTCAAAAAAAGACTAGACAAAATTATTCGCTCAGGCTAATATAGCTTTTTTGCAGCAAATCAGCTTAGCTCACAGAGCAGCAGACAGCAGCAAAAAAATGCAAAAGACTTTACAAATTAATTTTTTTGCATTAGAATTACATCTTTAAATGCGAATGTGGCGGAATTGGTAGACGCACCAGATTTAGGTTCTGGCGCCGAGAGGTGTGAGAGTTCGAGTCTCTCCGTTCGCACCAAATACTAAAAAAGCCGTTGAGTTTCTAGGATCAAAACCTAGCAAATTCAACGGCTTTTTCACGTCTACTCGATTCGCAGCCCCCCCTTATAGCGCACCTTACTTTAAAAGGCGTATACGAGTAAAATACAGCCGATTCTCTTTTATAATTAGGACTATACGCGTGCCTACCCTACCCTCTGCTTACACAGAAGCCGCCCAAGAACTACGCACATTACGTGACTTACTTCGCTGGGCTATCAGCCAATTTGAACGCCATCAATTACAGTTTGGTCACGGTAGTGACAATGCGTGGGATGAAGCCATTTATCTCTTGCTACATAGTCTAAACCTACCTCTGGATCGATTAGAGCCTTTTTTAGATGCTGGTACCACACAATCTGAACGCCTACATTTTGTGCAACTCATCCAACGTCGTTGCGAAGAGCGTCTACCCGCCGCCTATTTGACCGGTGAGGCTTGGCTACAAGGTCTACGCTTTACAGTTAGTCCTGATTGCATTGTGCCACGCTCTCCAATATCCGAATTACTCAGCACTCAACTCGCACCATGGATTGAAGACCCAAGTCGTATTGAGTCCGTCTTAGATGTTTGCACTGGCTCTGGTTGCCTAGCTATTTTAGCGGCCCTTACCTTTCCTAATGCAACGGTTGACGGGGTAGATATCTCAGCGGCTGCTTTAGCTATAGCCAAGCAAAATATTGAAGATTACGGTTTAGAAGATCGAGTATGCGCATTAAATAGCGATTTATACAGCGCGGTTTCTGATAAAAAGTACGACATCATTATCTCAAACCCTCCTTACGTCAACGAAGACTCTATGCAAGCCCTACCCGCTGAATATAAACATGAGCCTCGTTTAGCTTTAGCGGGCGGAGAGGATGGCATGGATTTAGTTCGCACAATCCTAGCTCAAGCCGCAGATCACCTTAATGACAATGGCATACTCATTCTTGAAATTGGCAATGAATATGATCATTTTTGTACCGCGTTTCCAGAGCTTGAACCTATTTGGCTCAGCACTGAAACCGCTGATGATCAAATTTTACTGCTACACAAAGAGCAGCTCCTCAATCGCTAAAAATCGATTTCATTTTTCGTTTACCATCTGAAGGGAATATCAGTGATTCGTGCAACCAACCTAGGTTTACGCCGTGGCGTTAAAGTTCTACTCCAAGACACTAACTTTGTGATTAACCCCAAAGAACGGGTTGGTATAGTAGGTCGAAATGGAGCCGGCAAAACCAGTTTATTTGCCCTTATCCAGCAATACATTGATGCCGATAGCGGCTCTCTAGATATTCCCAGCAGCTGGCGTTTAGCTAGCGTAGAACAAGAAATCACTGACCGCGATCGTCCCGCCCGAGAGTTCGTGATTGATGGTGACACTCAATTACGCCAATTACAGCACGAACGGACCCTAACAGACGATGAAAATGGCGAGCAGATTGCTGTACTAGAATCCGCCCTCATCGAAGCGGACGCTTGGACCGCCCCCTCTAGAGCAGAGCAACTTTTAGCTGGACTAGGCTTTAAACCTGATCAATGGATGCTACCTGTGGGACAATTCTCTGGGGGTTGGCAAATGCGCTTAGCCCTTGCTCGAGCCTTAATGGCTCCTTCCGATCTACTACTATTGGACGAGCCGACAAACCATTTGGATTTGGACGCGATGCTTTGGCTTGAGCGGTGGTTACAAACCTACCCAGGCACGGTCTTAATCATTTCACACGATACCGAGTTTCTGGATGCAACAGCCACTCATATTTTACATTTTGAGCAGCAGCAACTCTTTAAATATCGCGGTAACTACAGTGGATTTTTAGGTCAACGGGCTGAACGTCTGCGTCAAGATCAACTTGCATGGGAAAAACAACAACGCGAAGTAGCTCATCTACAAAGTTTTATTGATCGATTTAAAGCTAAAGCAACCAAAGCCAAACAAGCTCAAAGCCGCGTAAAAGCGCTTGCCAAGATGCAAGAGTTAGCTCCTGTACGCTTAGACGGCTCCATACAATTCACCCTGCCTACACCCGACCAAATGCCTGATCCACTGTTACGTCTTAACGAAACAGATCTGGGCTACCGTCAACCCGAAGCGCGCGTGATCCTAAAAAATGTCAATGTAGATGTACGCAGCGGCAGTCGCATTGGTATTTTAGGCATGAACGGCGCAGGTAAAAGTACCTTAATTAAAACACTGGCTAATGAAATTCAGCCATTATCGGGGCAGCTACTTCCTTCTGCTCGATTAGAAATAGGCTACTTTGCTCAGCACCAGCTTGACATGATTGAGGCTACCCTAAGCCCGATTCAGCACCTACAACGTATAGCGCCAGAGATTCGTGAACAAGAACTACGTAATTACTTAGGACGCTTCGGTTTCAGTGGCGACATGGCCACTAACACCACTACCGGATTTTCTGGAGGCGAAAAGGCACGTCTAGCCTTAGCGCTGATTGTTTGGCACAAACCAAATTTACTTTTACTTGATGAGCCAACTAACCACTTAGACGTAGAGACCCGAGAAGCCTTAGCCGCAGCCTTAGCCGAATACGAAGGCAGCGTCCTAGTCGTCTCCCATGACCGTCAACTACTGCGTTCCACCGTAGATAATTTTTGGATTGTGGCGGATGGCGTCGTCTCTGAGTTTGATGGTGACTTAGAAGACTATCGCGACTGGCTGCTTGCTAGAGCCTCAGCGCAGCGCAGTAGCCAACGCGCCGAAAATGCCACGATCAACTCCAATGAACCCATCGTAGATAGACGCACACAACGTCGCCTAGAAGCCGAAGCTCGTCAAAAAACCGCTTTGCTACGCAAACCATTAGAAAAAAAGATTGATCAGCTAGAAAAGCAAATAGATCAACAACGCCTACGCCTGAGCGAACTTGATGCGCTTATCGCAGATCCCGACTTTTATAGTGATACATACAAAGATCAGCGCCCCGGCCTATTAGCCGAACACGGCGAACTAAGTAAAAGCATCGAGGACAAGGAAGAAAACTGGCTACTACTTCAAAGCGAAATCGAAGAAATCGAAGCTACTCATAAGGTAGATTAAATCATACTCAAAAAAAAGACTGAATCCGTCATAGCTCTGAATTCAGTCTTTTTCTATCTGCAAAATAGGTAGCTAATTAACCACCCACAATAATGTCTAACTTTGCGATTCCCAAAGCTAAGGTTTTTGTCCCCGCCTCTCGGAAATGAATTTGCGCCTGAGCCTCATTACCACTTCCGCTTAACGTCAAGACGGTGCCATCACCAAACTTAGCATGCCGCACCCCCTGACCCACTCGAAAATGCTGATCACCCACAATTAACCCACTCTTGGCCACTGTAGAGGCCATACCCCCTGGGCCACCATACGTTTCGCGCGCCTTATCCCACGAAGAAGAACCGCCACGCCCAAAGCCACCGCTCCATGAGCTCGCTACCACTGGAGCCGCATTACGAGGTGTAAGCCACTTAAGGTTTTCGTCTGGAAGCTCATCAAGAAAACGAGAGCGTGTCGCATAACGAGTTTTACCATGCAACATACGGCTTTGCGCCAACGTCACATACACGCGTTTACGACCACGGGTTAATGCCACATACATCAATCGACGCTCTTCTTCTAAGCCGTTTAGCTCTGCCAGACTGTTTTCATGAGGAAACAGGCCCTCTTCGAGCCCAGTAATAAATACCGCATCAAACTCAAGTCCTTTCGCCGCATGAATAGTCATCAGCTGCACAGCGGCCTGACCCGCCTGCGCCTGATTATCTCCCGCCTCTAATGAGGCATGCGTCAAAAAGGCGCCTAGCGGGGACATGGCAGCCAAAACCGCATTACCATTATCATCAATAGCTTGTGGCTCTGTCGTGACCGGAATACGTCCTGCAACCTCATCAAGCAAGCCCTCTTCTGTTACAAAAACCATCGCCGCATTCACGAGTTCCTGTAAGTTTTCCAAGCGCTCGGCACCTTCACGGTCAGATTTATAATGCTCAAGGATGCCACTGTCATGCACAACCTGCTCAATCAGCTCTGGCAGTGATAACATCTGTGCCTGCGCCGCAAGTTGATTTATTAAGGCGACAAACTTAGCTAAATTCGTTCCGGCCCGGCCCGTCATATAAGGCACAGCCCTATATAAGCTGCAGTTATACTGCTTAGAAAAATCACCTAATTGCTCTAGAGAACGCGCCCCAATCCCTCGGGTAGGGAAATTCACCACCCGCAACCACGAGGTATCATCATTAGGATTATCAATTAGCCGCAAGTAAGCCAATACATGCTTAATTTCTTGGCGCTCAAAGAATCGCTGTCCACCGTACACCTTGTACGGCACACCTGAGCTAAACAAATGATGCTCTAGCACCCTAGACTGTGCATTACTGCGATACAACACGGCAATTTCATCATGAGGAAAGCCATCATTAATTAGTGCTTTTATTTCCTCTACAACCCATTGCCCTTCTAAGGCATCGGAAGCCTTCTCAACGATCCGGATACTTTCACCCTGCCCCGCATCCGTCCATAATTTTTTACCTAAGCGATCTGAGTTATTGGAAATTAAGGCATTAGCCGCATCCAAGATATGCCCACATGATCTATAGTTTTGCTCAAGTCGAACGACATTACCCTTAGCGTAATCTCGCTCAAAACTTTTCATGTTGCTAATGTCGGCCCCACGAAAAGCATAAATAGATTGATCATCATCCCCTACTGCAAACAACTGCGCTTGCTGCCCGCCTAACAGGGTCAACCACGCATATTGCAAAGGATTTGTATCTTGAAACTCATCTATTAAAATATGAGCAAAACGCTGCTGATAATGTTGGCGTATAGGAATATTATTTTGCAAAAGCTCATAGGCTCGCAAAAGGAGCTCGGCAAAGTCAACCACCCCTTCACGTTCGCACTGCACCTGATATAGTTCGTATATTTCAGCTAAGCGACGTGTATGGGGATCATATGCCTCTACTAGGGCCGGACGTATGCCCTTTTCTTTTTGAGCATTGATAAAACGCTGTACATCACGAGGAGGGTACTTTTCGTCATCAATCCCATTGCCTTTAATCAATCGACGTACAGAAGCTAATTGATCCGCACTGTCCAAAATCTGAAAGCTTTGAACTAAGCCCGCATCTTGATGATGTAGGCGCAATAGCCGATTACATAACCCGTGGAATGTACCTACCCACATCCCACGCGTATCAATGGGCAATAACGCATTAAGCCGCGTCAGCATTTCGCGCGCGGCTTTATTAGTAAAGGTGACTGCCATTAACGAGTAGGGGCTAACACCATGCTGCATGAGCCAAGCCATCCGAGTCGTTAAGACTCGGGTCTTGCCACTTCCCGCCCCCGCTAAAATAAGCGTATGTTGGGCGGGTTGGGTAACGGCTTGTTGTTGCTGAGGGTTTAAACTATGAATCATGCGGCGTAGCGGCGTAGCGACGTAGACGCAGAGCAAATTGCTCTAGGCTATCGATGCCACTTTGTTGGGCACGTTGCACCCAAGCACGCAAATCAGCTAATAATTGTTCGCTGCTGGCACTGGAGCTTTCCCATAGACGAGCAAGTTCTATTTGCATCTGCACTACGGTAGAGAGTTTACCCTCGTCATTTAAGACTGTTTGCAACTGGGCACGCTCTTGATCGTCTAAGACCTCATCACCACGACCAATCCAATCACCACAGCGCTGTAGCAAGGTTAATTTGCTGTGATCGTCTTTATTAGTCAAACGAGAGATTTCCTCTGAGGCCGTTTGACGAATCACATCTGCGTAACGCGCTAAGATTTCATAGCGATGCGTGATGATACCCTGCAACGTATCTAAGCTAATATCAGCATTAGCCACTTTGCTTTCGGGCGCTAAGCGCAATTTAGGGGCCGTTTTCTTTACATGGGCTAATTTGAAAAAACGCAGCACACTAATGTATAGCCAACCCAAATCAAACTCGTACCATTTGCTAGAAAACTTAGCCGATGTACCGTAAGCATGGTGATTGTTATGTAGCTCTTCGCCACCAATCACAATACCCCATGGGAATACGTTAGTGCTGGTATCAGGGCTAGCAAAGTTACGATAACCAATCGCATGCCCCACACCATTGACCACACCTGCAGCCCAGAAGGGAATCCATGCCATTTGTACGGCCCAAACAGCCAAACCAACCAAACCAAACATCGCCACATCAATACCAAGCATAATCATAATGCCAAGGAAGTTGTGACGGGAGTACACATTGCGTTCCATCCAGTCATCTGGCGTACCGTGACCGAAACGTTTGAGGGTTTCCTCGTTTTGGGCTTCTTCTCGGTAGAGTTCAGCCCCGCGGAAAAACACCATACCCAAACCAAAAACCACAGGAGAGTGTGGATCGCCTTCGCGTTCACAACGAGCGTGATGTTTGCGATGAATCGCAACCCACTCTTTGGTAATCATTCCAGTTGTTAACCACAGCCAGAAACGGAAAAAGTGCATAACCGCTGGGTGTAGATCTAAGCCACGATGGGCTTGGCTGCGGTGTAAAAACAACGTAACCGAAATAATAGTAACGTGAGTAACAGCAAGGGTGAACAGTAAAACCTGCCACCATGACCATTGCATGAGCCCGTCGGCTAGAAAAGTAAGTATATTTTGCATAGACCTTTATTACGAGTGATCCATGTGAGTCAATTACAACAAGAACCAGGATAACTATAGAGTGTAGACAGCCTGTGCCACAGACTGCCTTGAGCTAAATCAAGCTGCTTCGGTTTTTCGTTGTAATACGGCCGCGAAGAAACCATCGGTATGATGATAGTCTGGGCGGAGTTCCAAGAAAGGCCCCGGCATAGAAAGATTGGGGCTACGTATGGCTATTATAGGATTAACGTCCATAAGCTCAAAGTGGGGATGTTGTTCTAAAAACCAAGTAATTTGATTTTGATTTTCAGCAGGCAACATACTACAAGTAGCATAAACCAAACGGCCGCCTGGGGCGACACATTTTGCAGCCCGTTGCAGAATATCACGCTGTATACCTACATAATACTCTACGGTTTCAGGGTGTTGACGCCATTTAAGATCCGGATTTCGGCGTAATGTACCTGTTCCACTACATGGAGCATCCACCAATACACGTTGTGCTTTGCCTTGCAAACGTTTTACACGCGTGTCGTTTTCCTCGTTGATCACCACAGGCACCACATTAGACAAACCACTGCGTGCAAACCGAGGCTTCGCTCTAGCCAATCGTGCTGACGAAGTATCAAAGGCATACAAACGCCCAGTGGAACGCATTAGCGCACCAATCAACAAGGTTTTACCACCTGCACCAGCACAAAAATCAATAATCATCTCGCCGCGCTTAGGCGCAACCAAGGCTGCCAGCAACTGACTGCCCTCGTCTTGAACCTCGATCTCGCCTTTTTCAAACTGAGGCCAGCTCGCAATGTACGGGCGACCACGTAAACGAATACCCCATGGGGAGTTTTCCGTTGCAACCGGTTTAAAGCGAGCTGTTTCACCCTCTTTTAGTTGGGCCAATACCACATCTCGTTCTGCTTTGAAGGGATTTACACGTAAATCTAATGGAGCCTCAGTATTCAAAACCTGTGCCAGTTGCTCTGCATCAGGCAGCGTTTGAATATAGTCTGCCAACCAATCTGGCAAGCTGTAGCGCTGTGCAAAAGGCATCTCTAGGGCATCGATAGTAATCACATGCTCTAGCCAGCTTTTTTCACCCACATCTAAAGCAGGGCGTACATCTTTATCCCACGTATTTAGCAATCCCAAAATAGCTAAACGACGAGTCCCTGAGCCCACGCCGCTTTCCGCCAAATAGCGATAGCGTCGTAAATGACGCAAAATATCAAACACAGCATTCGTGACCTCGGCTCGATCACGACCTCCCATGTTTTTTTGCTTACGCATCCATTGGGACAAAACAGCATCAGCAGGATGCTGCCACTGCAAAATTTGCCCTAAGACCTCGGCCACCTGATTAATACGACGGGCAAACAATGAGATAGGCGTAGCAGTAGTAGCAGTATTTTTACGCGCAGGACGATTGTTCTTGCGCTGAGGACGTTGAGTAGACATAAACAAATAAAAAAAGAGGTTTTTAAGCCACAAAAGCTCGGTGGGATGTATCAAGAACCTGTACTCGACCTGTCTCTAATAACTGAACACGGTCTTGGGCCAACCATTCAACCACCTGGTTAAAAACACGGTGTTCTATGGTCAATAAGCGATGCGCTAAGGTATCGGCATCATCATCATGGTGTACAGGCACTATGCCTTGAGCGATAATAGGGCCGTGATCTAAGACTGGAGTCACAAAATGCACCGTACAACCATGCCATTGTAGTTCGGCGTCGATGGCTTGTTGGTGTGTATTGAGCCCTGGAAACAAAGGTAACAACGAAGGGTGTATATTGATTAAACGCCCTGTGAATTGCTGAACAAACTCAGGCGTTAAAATACGCATAAAGCCAGCTAACAACACATAGTCGGGTTGGTATTGTTGCACAATTTGGGCTAAGCGCGCATCAAAACTCGAGCGATCTGCAAATTGTTTGTGTTCTAGCACCTGAGTTGCAATGCCCTGTTCTTGTGCCCATTGTATACCCTTAGCCTCTGCTTTATTCGCAATCACAGCAACGACTTCGGCGTGCAGCTGTTTATTTTTTATTGTTTCTACTATAGATTGCATATTTGAGCCGCGTCCCGAAATAAGGACTACTAAGCGGCATTTTTTATTTGGTTCTGTCAATTTTCTGCTCCAACGTTTTCAAAGACAATTTTGTAAGCTTGCCCGTGAAACCTATATTTACTATCTATCGCAACCTGCCGCGCTTTGATTCATCCGCAGCAAGTGCCGTCACCATTGGCAATTTTGATGGGGTACATCGTGGTCATCAAGCCATTTTGCATCGCCTACGCGACGAGGCCCAACAACGCCAACTGATTCCATCGGTGGTGACGTTTAGTCCACACCCGCGCGCCTTTTTTGCCAATAAAGCACAGCGTCCTGAATTGTACCCTGCACAGATCAATCCCCTAAGAGATAAATTACAGGCACTGGTTGCCCATGGTGCTCAGCAGATTGTTCTACAGCGCTTTCACAACGACTTTGCGTCCTTGCAAGCTGAAAAATTCATCTACAATTTACTGGTCCAAGGCCTAAACACCAAATGGTTATTAGTGGGTAAAGACTTTAGGTTTGGACATCAACGTCAAGGTGATATTGCCCTACTACGTAAAGCTGGGGCCTTATACGGATTTCAAGTTGACACGATCGAAGACATCTCCGCCCCCTTAGGGCAACGCATTTCCAGCTCTGAAATTCGCTCTGCCTTAGCCCAGGGCCAGCTACAGCTAGCCGCAGAGTTATTAGGGCAGCCCTATAGCATTACAGGCCATGTAATTCATGGCCAAAAACTAGGACGCACGATTGGCTACCCTACCGTAAATATAGCGGTTCCCTCTCGTTGTGCTGCCCGTTCTGGTGTATATATAGTAAAGTTACACGGCCTAGGTGACCAACCTTTACCCGGTATTGCTAGCTTAGGTGTCAGGCCCACCGTTATTGATGAAGGCCGCCTATTACTAGAGGTACATATATTAGACCGCAGCCTAGATGCTTACGGTAAACTAATAAACGTAGAGTTTCTGCAATTTGTGCGAAACGAAGAAAAATTCCCTGATCTTCCGACAATGATGGCTGCCATCGATAATGATGCACGCAGCGCTCGTGAGTATTTTGCCTCCCATGGACTATAAAAACACTTTAAACCTACCCGAATCCCCTTTCCCAATGCGTGGAAACCTTGCCAAACGCGAACCTGCGTGGGTACAAGACTGGCAAGAAAAAGACATTTACGCTGCCATACGTGCCGTAAGCAAAGGGCGTCCTAAATTTGTGTTACACGATGGGCCTCCCTATGCGAATGGCTCCATTCATATTGGTCATGCCGTTAACAAGGTACTCAAAGATATTATTGTCAAAAGCCGTAATATGTCGGGCTTTGACGCTCAGTACGTTCCAGGCTGGGACTGTCATGGCATGCCGATTGAGGTCCAGATTGAAAAACTCTACGGTAAAAACTTACCTGTTCAAGAGGTTCAATCCAAAGCTCGTGCCTACGCTACCGAACAGATCAACAATCAACGCGAAGACTTTATTCGTTTAGGTGTTTTAGGCGAGTGGAATCGTCCTTACTTAACCATGAACTACAGCAACGAAGCTGATGAGCTTCGTGTGTTAGGCCGTATTATGGAAAAGGGCTTTGTCTTTCGCGGCTTAAAACCAGTGAACTGGTGTTTTGACTGTAGGTCCGCACTGGCTGAGGCCGAGGTCGAATACGCTGATCGTACTGATCCATCCATTCACGTCGCCTTTCCGTTTGCCAACAAAGAGAAAATCGCTCAAGCCTTTGGTGTGGACAGTGTTGACGATGGTGCTATTGTGATCTGGACCACAACCCCGTGGACTATCCCATCCAATCAGGCGCTAAACATTCACCCAGAGTTCGACTATGCCTTAGTACGCCTACATCAAGCTCGTGCCACTGGCTCCATGCTCATCATTGCCAAAGACCTTGTCGAAAAATGCTTAGATGAATGGAGCCTAACGGGTGAGATTATTGCCACTACTGTGGGCGAAAAACTAGAGCATATCCCATTCCACCACCCTCTAGCACAGGCGGACGCAGGCTATGATCGCGTTGCCCCTGTCTATTTGGCTGAATACGTCACCCTAGACTCAGGTACTGGTGTAGTGCATTCTGCTCCCGCTTATGGGGTGGAAGACTTTGTGTCTTGTAAAACCCACGGTTTATCTGACGACGATATGCTAACGCCAGTCATGGCAAATGGCGTGTACGCAGATAGTCTCCCGTTATTTGGTGGCCAGTTTATCTTCAAAGCAAACCCACTTATTGTGAAAGCCCTCGAAGACGCAGGGACCTTGCTTAAAGTCGAAAACCATCAACACAGCTACATGCATTGCTGGCGCCACAAAACACCCATTATTTATCGTGCAACCAGCCAATGGTTTGCAGGAATGGATGTAGACAACTCCACTGGCCGCTCTTTACGTGAAATGGCCCTAGAAGCCGTTGAAAACACCGAATTCTATCCCTCATGGGGTCGTGCTCGCCTGCACTCCATGATTGCAAATCGCCCTGACTGGACGTTATCTCGTCAACGTCAATGGGGCGTTCCCATGGCCTTCTTTGTTCATAAAGAAACCGGTGAACTACACCCACGTACCCCTGAGCTCATCGAGCAAATTGCTTTGCGCATCGAAAAAGAGGGGCTAGAAGCCTGGCAAAACATTAAGCCCGCAGACCTTTTAGGCCCTGAGGCAGATCAATACGAAAAAAACACAGACACCTTAGACGTTTGGTTTGACTCAGGCTCAACACATGCAACGGTGTTAGGTGGTCACAATGACCCACAAATCAAAGGCTCTCATTCTGACGAATTAACTTGGCCCGCCGACCTTTATCTAGAGGGTTCTGACCAACACCGTGGATGGTTCCATTCGTCATTACTCACAGGTTGCATGATGTATGGCCGTGCCCCCTACAAAGCCTTGTTAACGCATGGTTTCGTGGTCGATGGCAAAGGTCGAAAAATGAGTAAGTCTGTAGGTAACGTGATGTTGCCTCAAGAAATTGCTGACACCTTAGGGGCTGAGATCCTACGCCTCTGGACCGCAGCCACCGATTACTCAGGCGAGTTATCTATTTCTGACGAAATTTTAAAACGCGTGGTTGAAGCCTACCGCCGTATCCGTAATACCTTAAAATTCCTCTTAGGTAATATTGCTGACTTTGATTACGAAAAAGACGCAATAGCACCGAATCGCTTATTGGATATTGACCGTTACGCACTGGGTATGACGGCCAAAATGCAAGAGCAAGCCTTAGCTAATTATCAGGTATACGAGTTTCACCCCATTGTGTCTCGTTTACAAACGTTCTGCTCCGAGGATTTAGGTGCTTTCTACCTAGACATTCTAAAAGACCGTCTCTATACAACTCAACCTAATAGCCATGCGCGTCGCTCTGCTCAAACAGCGCTTTATCATATTACCAACGCTTTGGTTAAATTGATGGCCCCTATTCTTTCCTTTACGGCAGAAGAAGCCTGGAAAGATATGCATCTAGGGAAAACGCCACCACTCACTATCTTTACAGAGCAGTTCCACGAGATACCTCTAGCCCCTGATAATGCCTCATTGGTTGCACAGTGGGAGCGTATCCGTTTGATTCGTGCGGATGTAATGCGTCATATTGAAGAGGTGCGCAGCACAGGAAAAATCGGTTCCTCACTGGCAGCCGAGGTCGATATTTATGCAGCAGGCGAAGACTATGCTCTATTAGCACAATTAGCGGATGATCTACGCTTTGTGTTCTTAGTTTCACGCGCTACCTTACATAACGGCAATGAGCTGCGCATTGAGGTCACAGCCACAGAAGCTGAAAAATGTGATCGTTGTTGGCATCACAGCCCTGACATCGGACAAAACGAAGCTCACCCCACTCTATGTGGTCGTTGTGTGACTAACTTAGACGGCATCGGCGAATCCCGTGCACACGCCTAACGTCACTAAGCCCACCCATACAGCCTCCAAGAGAGGCTTTATGGGCTGGTTGCTCATCGCCCTGATTATTGTGCTGGCGGATCAAGCCACAAAGCAATACATGGATAGCACCTTGCTGTATGCACAACGGCGCTCCATTTTGCCTTTTTTTGATTTCACCTTGCTATATAACCCCGGTGCAGCATTTAGCTTTCTCGCAGATGGAGCAGGCTGGCAACGCTGGTTCTTTACCGGCATCGCCCTGATTGCTACAACATTGATTGTCTACATGCTGCGTAAAAATCCACAGCAAAAGCTATTTTGCGCTTCTTTAGCGTTGATTTTAGGTGGAGCCATCGGTAATGTGATCGATCGTGTAGCTCATGCTCATGTGATTGATTTTCTGCTGTTTTTTTGGCGAGACTGGTATTTTCCAGCGTTTAATATTGCAGACATCGCTATTACCTGTGGGGCTATTTTGTTAATTTTAGACGAACTCATCCGCCTACGAAAAAACAAAAAACCAAAGGACTCATCATGCAAGCTTTAGCTAATAAGCGCATTATTCTGGGTTTAACAGGGGGTATTGCCTGCTATAAAAGTGCAGAGTTTCTACGCCGCGCCCAAGACATGGGTGCCGAGTTTGACGTAGTGATGACCCAAGGTGCACAGCAATTCATTACACCCATCACATTTGGTGCCTTATCTGGCCGCCAGGTACATACCGACCTATGGGATAACAGCAGCTCAGACAATATGGCGCATATCCATCTAAGTCGAGAGGCGGATGCCATTGTGATTGCTCCAGCAAGCACCCATTTTATTGCCCGTCTTGCTAATGGTTTAGCCGATGATTTGCTGTCAACCTTATGTGTAGCCCGAGGCCACTGCCCCTTAATTATTGCCCCCGCCATGAATAAGGAAATGTGGGCTAACCCTGCAACTCAACGCAATATTGCACAGCTACGAGCCGATGGCGTACACATTATAGGTCCAGGGGCAGGCGATCAAGCCTGTGGAGAAATTGGCGATGGTCGTATGCTTGAGCCATTACAGCTGTTAGCTGAGCTTATTGCCTTTTTTCAACCTAAATCTCTAACGGGCAAACGTGTACTGATTACAGCAGGCCCAACCTCTGAGCCCATTGACCCTATTCGCACCATTACCAACCGATCCTCCGGGAAAATGGGCTATGCAATTGCTCAAGCCGCTTTTAATGCAGGAGCAGAGGTACAACTGGTATCAGGCCCCGTCAAATTAGACGCACCTTATGGGGTTACACGTCAGTCTGTAGAAAGCGCTCGTGACATGCATCGTGCTGTCATGGACCTAGCCCCTACTGCTGATGTATTTATTAGCGTAGCGGCTGTTGCTGACTGGTACGTGGTGAATGCCAGTAATCAAAAGCTCAAAAAAGATCAGAGCCAACAAGCTCCAAAACTAGAGTTTGCTCCAAACCCTGATATTTTAGCTTCCGTAGCCTCCATGCCCATAGCGCAACGTCCTTACTGTGTAGGCTTCGCAGCAGAGACAGAAAAGCTCATAGAACATGCCCACGCGAAACGACTGCGTAAAGGGGTTCCGCTACTGGTAGGCAACTTAGCCCAAGACGCCATGAATGCTGACAACACGCAATTGATGATCTTTGATGAGGCGGGCCATAACCAATGGCCGGCCCAAAGTAAAACAGAGGCTGCTCAGCAACTCATAATGCATATTGCCCAACAGCTAGACCCAAAATAAATTAAGTAGACTGAATTCACTCATGAAAAGTATTGCTGTCAAAATTTTAGACCCACGTGTAAAACAACTGCCCGAATACGCCACACCCGGCTCTGCTGGTTTAGATCTACGGGCTTGTATTGATACGGCCATCACCTTACAGCCCGGCGAAACACAATTTATTCCTACTGGCATAGCGATGCATATTGCCGACCCTAGCTATGCCGCGATGGTCCTACCTCGCTCAGGCTTAGGTCATAAGCACGGTATTGTTTTAGGTAACTTAGTGGGGCTGATTGACTCAGACTACCAAGGTCCCCTGATGGTTTCCATGTGGAATCGCGGCGATACGGCCTTTGTGATTGAACCAATGGAGCGTATTGCTCAAATGGTCATTGTGCCCGTCATGCAGCCCACCTTTCACTTGGTTGATGATTTTGATGCTGAATCAACGCGTGGCACAGGTGGTTTTGGCAGCACAGGCAAAAACTAAGGCCCACCATAAAAAAATTCCCGATATGGTATCGGGAATTTTTTTATTCAAGATAAAAGCAGCAATCTAGTCAATGAGCTCAGCCTCTGGGTGGTTCGGTACCGGTTGTTTAGCCCCTCCACCACCTGAATCATTGTCATCAAATAGCAATACCACCTTATTCTCAGCATCCATATCCACTGTCACACTACCACCATTCGTTAGGCGGCCAAATAACAGTTCGTCAGCTAAGGCACGACGAATCGTATCCTGAATAAGACGATGCATTGGTCTAGCACCCATTGCAGGATCAAAACCATTTTCAGCCAAGTAATCACGTAAGGCATCACTAAAGCTAATATCAACGCGTTTTTCTTGCAACTGATGCTCTAGCTGTAGCAAGAATTTATCCACGACCCGTAAAATAATATCCCGAGACAAGGGAGCAAATGGAATGATAGCATCCAAACGATTACGGAATTCGGGGGTAAACAAGCGTTTTATGGCCTGCATCTCATCGCCAGCCTCTCGCTTATTAGAGAAACCAATAACGTTTTTACTGAGTGACTCAGCCCCTGCATTTGTGGTCATAATAATAATCACATTACGGAAATCGGCTTTACGACCGTTATTATCCGTTAAGGTGCCATGGTCCATGACCTGCAAAAGAATATTAAAAATATCAGGATGGGCTTTTTCAATTTCATCCAGTAACAGCACACAATGGGGTTGCTTGGTGACGGCCTCTGTGAGCAGCCCACCTTGATCAAAGCCTACATAGCCAGGAGGCGCCCCAATAAGGCGCGACACGGCATGGCGCTCCATGTACTCCGACATATCAAAGCGAAGTAAATCTACGCCAAGGACAAAAGCCAACTGACGTGCGACCTCGGTTTTACCCACACCGGTAGGCCCAGAGAAAAGAAATGATCCAATTGGCTTATCGGGACGACCTAAGCCTGAACGAGACATTTTAATTGCTGAAGCTAAAGCATCGATAGCAGTAGACTGACCAAAGACCACTGTATTCAAGTCTCGATCTAATGTCGCCAACTTATTACGATCATCTGTGGATACGTTTTGTGGCGGAATACGTGCTATCTGTGCAACAACGGCTTGAATATCCGTTTTACTGATTGTTTTCTTTTGTCTAGAGGCTGGTAGTAAGCGCTGTGCGGCCCCTGCCTCATCAATCACATCAATGGCTTTATCTGGTAGGAAGCGATCCCCAATATGACGAGCAGACAGCTCTGCCGCCGCAGTCAATGCAGACTGCGTATAGCGAACGCCGTGGTGCTCCTCGAAGTAAGGTTTTAACCCACGTAGAATCTGAATAGTTTCAGCGACTGTAGGCTCTACCACATCCACTTTTTGGAAACGTCTGGACAAGGCATGATCTTTTTCAAAAATGCCTCGATATTCAGTGTAGGTCGTGGCCCCCATGCATTTAAGTTGCCCTGACGATAAAGCGGGCTTTAATAAATTTGAAGCATCCAACGCCCCACCCGAGGCCGATCCTGCACCGATCAATGTATGGATCTCATCGATAAACAGCACGGAGTTCGCATTTTTATCTAAGTCTTTTAGTACGGCCTTTAGGCGTTGCTCGAAATCTCCGCGATATTTTGTGCCTGCTAATAACGCCCCCATATCCAGCGCATAAACAACTGCATTTTGCAAAATATCTGGTACTTGTTTATTCACAATACGCAGTGCTAGACCCTCAGCAATAGCCGTTTTACCTACACCGGCCTCGCCAACCAACAGGGGGTTGTTTTTACGACGACGACACAATACCTGAATTACACGCTCAATTTCTTTATCACGTCCAATAAGTGGATCGATACGACCTTTTTGCGCTTGCTCATTTAAATTATTTGTATACAAGTCCAAGGGTGATTTTTGCTCTATGGCTTGCTGGCCCTGCGCCTGTGCCTGATTTGCATTTTGAGATGGTTCAGTCGAATCCTCGGGTTTTTGAGAGGTAGGCTGATGGTTCGCGTCCTTGGCAACCCCGTGAGATAGGTAATTCACCACATCTAAGCGGGTTACACCCTGTTGATGCAAATAATAAATCGCATGGGAGTCTTTCTCGCCATACATAGCAACTAGAACATGGGCCCCTGTCACCTCTGTTTTTGTCGTTGAGCTAGAGGAAACATGCATAATTGCGCGCTGTATCACACGCTGAAAGCCTAAGGTGGGTTGAGTATCAACCTCTTGAGTGCCTTCGACCACCGGAGTGTTGTCTGCCACGAACTTACGTAGATGTTGACGTAGTTCGGGTAAATTCGCTGCGCAGGCACGAAGCACATCAACCGCTGCCGCATTATCTAGCAAAGACAACAGCAAGTGCTCTACCGTGATAAATTCATGGCGCGCAGTACGGGCTTCGACAAAAGCCATGTGCAGACTGACTTCTAATTCTTCGGAGATCATATATCCTCCTTCACGGCAAAAGTAATTTCATTACTCTATCATAGAGCGAAATGAAAAAAATTAAAGGGACTGAGCGTAAAAAAATCATATCAAAACGCTATTTTTTTATGGCGCAGGCTCCATGACACATTTCAGAGGATGCTGTTCTAGCTCGGCCAACTGGTGCACCTGCTGGATACGAGTAGCAGCAATATCTTTGGGATAAACCCCACAAATGCCACGCCCTTGATAGTGGATTGTCAGCATAATGCGTTCAGCTTCTGGCGCTGTTTTTCTAAACACAGTGGTCAATACCTGCACCACAAACTCCATGGTCGTAAAGTCATCGTTCAGCATGATGACCTGATAAAGAGGAGGTGGCTGGGATTTTGTCGCCAACTCCGCTTTCATTTTTTCTTTATCTATCGTTGTATTTGTACTCATAATCAAACTAGGTAATTTCCATAGTTGACGGGATTAAGGATTCTTTAGCATTATTAAAACAATCCAGATACATAAATGTTAACATTTATGTATCACTTGAGGATTATGATAGGAAGCTGACACCTTCCTAGTATTAGTTTCTATTTATATCGTCGAGAGGCAGTTAGCATGTCAGATACAATTATCGCTAGTGGTGAAAACGAAAAATCTTCCGGGACCGTTAAATGGTTTAATGATGCCAAAGGCTTTGGTTTTATTACTCCTGACAATGGTGGCGAAGACCTATTTGCGCACTTTTCGTCTATCCACATGAATGGCTTTAAAACCCTCAAAGAAGGTCAAAAAGTCCTATTTGAAATCGCACAAGGTCCAAAAGGCCAACAAGCGCTAAATATCACAGCAGCTTAATACCGCTCGCGCTTTAATTACTTTTAATAATATGCGTTTACTATTTTCAGGGCTTATTCGCCCTGTTTTTTATTTTAGTGGTCTATTCATTCTTTTGTTTGCCAATATAGTGGCTCAGGCCCAACAGCCTCAGCAATTAAAAAAAATACCATTACTGATCAATCAGACCTCTCTACACGCCGAACTGGCCCAAACAGAAAATCAACGTGCTCAAGGGTTAATGCACAGACAGCACTTAGAAAAAAACAGCGGTATGTTGTTCGTTTTTGATTCTGCCTTACCGGCGTGTTTTTGGATGAAAAACACCCCGCTACCTCTTAGTATTGCCTTTATTACAGAGCAAGGCGTGATCAGCAATATCGAGCACATGCAACCCTTTAGTACCGAGTCCCACTGCCCTATTGTACCAATCAAATACGCTCTTGAAATGGAGCAAGGCTGGTTTGCGCAACAACAAATTCAGGCAGGCGATCGCGTAGAGCTATTACCACAGTAACCACGCCCATAAAAAAGGCCCCCTTAACTAGAGTCAATAACCCCGCCCTAAAGGGCGAGGCTTGCCAGCTTGGTTCTGTGCTTGCCTAGATTGACCAGACTCAGCGCTGTTAGGGCGCTACGTTGTAACGAAGTCCAAG
>NZ_CANRIC010000014.1:0-43290 GCF_947630565.1 uncultured Paenalcaligenes sp. | reverse complement strand
GCTACTATTAGCCCAGACGATCTGCAACATATTGAGCAGCAAAAAGAAACCATTACCCGTAATACCGCTAATTTTGTGGCTGGAAAACCCGCAAATAACGTGCTGATGACTGGGGCTAGAGGCACAGGAAAAAGCTCCTTAGTCAAAGCCATGCTCAATCAGTTTGCAGATCAAGGCTTACGTTTAATCGAAATAGACAAAAACGACATGGGTGACTTACCCGACATTATTGAGCTAATTTCGTCTCGTTCAGAGCGGTTTATTATCTTTAGTGATGATCTCTCTTTTGAGGATGGTGAAGGCGGATACAAAGCCCTGAAATCCGTTCTGGACGGCTCCATTGCCGCCCCCAGTGATAACGTCTTGATTTATGCCACCTCTAATCGCCGTCACTTGATGCCGGAATACGCAGCAGACAACTTAGCCACCACGACGCCTGCTACAGGTGAACTCCATTACGGCGAGGCCGTCGAAGAAAAAGTATCTCTGTCTGAGCGGTTTGGGATTTGGTTATCCTTTTATCAATTCAAACAAGATGACTACTTAAACATTGTGTATTACTGGCTACAACAGTTAGGTTGTCCTGCAGATCAAGTTGAAAATGCCAGACGGGAAGCCTTGCAGTGGGCGCTACATCGAGGCTCCAGATCAGGTCGAGTCGCACAACAATTTGCACGTGATTGGGCTGCCACTCATGTCGGATAAGCTCTACATAAGAGTCGCCGTAGGGGTCATCCTACGACCCGATGGTGCCGTATTACTTGGCAGTCGCCCAGCAGATAAACCGTGGCCTCATTGGTGGGAGTTACCCGGTGGAAAAATTGAAGCTGGTGAAAGCGTTGAGCAAGCCTTAATCCGTGAACTTAAAGAAGAAATTGCGATTGAGGCCACCACCGTATTACCGTGGGTACGATACCTTCATCATTACCCCCGCAGTACCGTTGAATTAAACTTCTGCAAAGTCACCGATTGGCAGGGTGATCCTACCCCACTGGAATCCCAGAAACTGGCTTGGTGTCCCCAACAGCAGCCCATTGATGTGGCGATAGGCCCCATTTTGCCTGCTACCTTTCCGGTATTGAACTGGTTAGCTCTGCCCTCTCGGTATCTGATTAGCTCAATTGGCGATGCAAACGGCGTAGAGATCTGGTTACAAAAACTACAGCAAGCCCTTATCAATGGGGTGCGCCTTGTGCAGTTTAGAGAACCTAGCTGGGCTATGCAGCACAACGCCGAATCCGATTTGCACAATGCCCTGCAAAAAACAACCGAATTGTGTCACCAATACGGCGCTAAGTGCCTAATCAATAGTGTGCATCCGTGGGACTGGGTAGGCGATACCGATGGCATGCATCTGCGCAGCCAAGATGCCGCGCAATTGGTAAAACAACACCAACCCGCCCCTATTGCGGAACATCAATTATTGGGCCTATCCGCTCACCATGCACAGGACTTGGCGCATGCCGCTACCTTAGCGAGTGACTTTGTCGTCATTGGGCATGTTTTAGATACCCCCTCGCACCCGGATGAGCCAGCGTTAGGCTGGTCAGGTTTTGCAAAGCTCGCCGCCCAAGCAGGCCGCCCGGTCTATGCCATTGGTGGTCAATCTGCTCACACCCTTCACACGGCCTATCGTTACGGCGCACATGGCATTGCCGGTATCCGCCAACTTGTAGAAAACCATGAGTAATCCAGCCCCTATAGACCCCGTTACCATCTCAGAGCACGAAGGCGTGCGCTATTTACATCTAGGCTCTCCTTGGGTACAAGGCGCAATGCGTCTAGATCAACCCGACCAGCTTGAGCTGCAATACATACAACAAATGATGATGTGGCAACTCTTTATGGATCAGCCCGATCACATCATGCAATTAGGTCTGGGGGCCGCCTCCCTGACTAAGTTTTGCTACCAGCACTACCCAGAGGCGCAAGTGACAGCCGTAGAGTTAAACCCAGATGTGATTCGTGCTTGCCACCATCTGTTTGAGTTACCACCCAATGATGCGCGACTCTGTGTTCTGGAAAAAGACGCCTTACAGCACCTGCAGCAGACCCAACCAAGCAGCGTAGATATTTTACAAGTGGATCTGTACAGTGCTGAAGCCGATAATCCCTCTATAGAATCTCTTGATTTTTATCAAGAATGCGCGCGTGTACTGCACGAAGATGGCTTATTAACCGTCAATATTTTGGGCAATGAGTATGTGCATGCACGCAACCTGAATCATCTGCAGCAATGCTTTGCCGCCGTAGCCTGGCTACCTGAGTCACACGATGGCAACATCGTCGCGATCGCCTTTAAAAACCCGCCATCGGTGGATTTTGATGAGCTATATGCTCGGGCCACCCAAATTACGATGGCCTACGGGTTGGCGGCCTCAGAGTGGGTAGAGGGCCTAGAACAATGGATGCAAGGCGATTAAGACACCACGGCTTACCAACGCCCACCTAAAGAACTAATCAATTTAGCGGCGCTAATAAACAGATCACTTTGTAGACTAAGCATGGCTCTTTCGGCTGATAAGGCGCTTGTCTCGACTTGTACTACAGATAGGTAGTCAATTAAGCCAGCATCATATTGATTACGAGTCAGCTGCAATGACTGGCGTGCAGCATCTAACGCCCGCTGCTGACTCGTTAGCTCGTTATGTAAACCATGCCATTGGACTAAATTATCCTCGACCTCGCGCAGCGCCTCTAGGGCCGTTTGTTTATACGCTGCGGCCTGAGCATCGTAAGTGGCAATGGCCTCATTTACACGGGCCGTGCGTGCGCCCCCATCAAACAGGGTCAAGGCCAACGCAGGCCCTAAAGACCAGAAACGGGCGGGGGCGCTAATCCAATCAGACCACGAACCACTGCGGTAGCCGCCTTGTGCTGATAAGGTTAAATTAGGCAACCAAGCCGTCTTTGCCACCCCAATTTGCGCATTCGCTGCCGCAACGCGGCGCTCTGCTGCAGCCACATCAGGACGACGTGCTAATAACTGAGCTGGCAAACCCGTTGGAACAGCCGGTAAAGCCCCCCACCCCTGATCCACCGTTAAATCAAAGGCCACCGGTGGTTGCCCCAATAGCACCGCCATCGCATTGCGCAATTGCCCCCATTGCCTATCCAAGGCCAAACGCTGAGTGCGGGCATTTTCGAGTTGCGATTGCGCTGAGGCCACATCCGCCGGAGAAACCATGCCCACGCCCAAACGGTCTTGATTCATGACCACACTGCGCTCATAGGCCACAATGGTCTGATCGTATAGATGCTGTGCTGCCCGCACCTGCTTAGCTTGAAAATAGCTCTGTACAAACGTGGTTTCTAAACTCAATCGGGTCGCAAGCAAATCAGCGGCGCTGGCGGCCACATTCGCATCGCTAGATTCAACACTACGGCGTACTCGCCCCCATACATCGACCTCCCAGCTGGCAGAGGCATTCAAATTATATTGATTGGTAGGGCTGCCTTGCCCTGAACCAGAACGTTGACCGGAAGCATTGGAACCGAGGGTGGGGAAAAATCCAGATTGGGCTTGGCCCAAGGCAGCTTGAGCTTGCCTGTAACGGGCTTCGGCTTGGGCTAAATTCGCATTCGCCTGATGCAACTGACCTATCCATTGATTCAGCTGTGGGTCATTGAATAATAACCACCACTGCCCCGCCCCTTGCTCATCCAGCGGCACTACAGGCAACCAAGCGGATTGATCTAAGGCCGTAGCAGCGGCAAAGTGATCACCTACATACACCTCTGTAGGTTCATAGTCTGGGCCAACCGCACACCCAGCGATTAGACCTAATCCACACAACCCTATCCATAGCTTTTGCATCATGCCGCCTTTACTGATCTCAATTTTTGTGCGATTTTTTCTAAATAGATATACACCACCGGCGTGGTGTAGAGCGTTAGGATTTGACTAAGAATTAGCCCCCCTACAATCGTTAAGCCTAAAGGTTGACGCATTTCTACCCCTGGCCCCGTTGCAATAATCAATGGCACCGCACCTAAAATCGCCGACACCGTTGTCATCATAATGGGTCTAAACCGAATCATACAGGCCTCAAACACCGCGTCTGCCGTGCTTAATCCATGATTACGCTGGGCATCTAGGGCATAGTCCACCATCATAATGGCATTTTTTTTCACAATACCAATCAGTAAAAACACCCCGATCAATGCAATCACAGAAAACTCTTGATCGACCAATAGCAACGCCAATAACGCACCTATACCGGCCGAGGGCAAAGTCGATAAAATGGTGAGTGGGTGCATATAGCTTTCATAGAGCATGCCCAACACAATGTACATCACAGCTAAGGCAGCCAGTATTAACCACGGTTGCTGGGCCAAGGCATTTTGCATCATTCGCGCCGACCCTTCATACCCAGCCTGAATTTGATGAGTAGGCAAACTAATCTGTGCCATCGCCGCATCAATGGCGGCGACGGCCTGATCTAATGACACCCCATCGGCTAAACCAAAAGACACACTTTCGGCAATGAATAAGCCCTGATGACTGACGCTAAGTGGTGCATTACCGTGCTCAAAATACGTAAAAGCTGCCAAAGGAACACGTCGCCCGTCACGCGTTACGACCTCTAGCCTACGTAATGAGTCAATATCCTGAGCAAACTGCGGGGCCACACCCATCACAATATAATATTGATTCAAACGCCCATACACCACCGAAACCTGTCGCTGACTAAAGGCATTATTTAAGGTAGAGGCAACTAGGGCCATATCAATGCCTAACGAGGTGGCTTTTTCTCGATCAATGCGCAGCTCTATACGGCTTCCTTTATCGTCCGCATCGGTATCCACATCAGTGAGTTCCGGCAAGGCCGCCATCGCACGCTGCACTTTGGGTTGCCATTCTTTTAGCAAGGCCA
Organism: uncultured Paenalcaligenes sp.; assembly: GCF_947630565.1. Taxonomy (NCBI): domain Bacteria; kingdom Pseudomonadati; phylum Pseudomonadota; class Betaproteobacteria; order Burkholderiales; family Alcaligenaceae; genus Paenalcaligenes; species uncultured Paenalcaligenes sp. The sequence continues at coordinate 38,413 of NZ_CANRIC010000014.1, read as the reverse complement.
AATCGCTGGCTAATAAACTATAGCTATACGACCCAGATCGCCCTAGCCCGCCCCCGACAAAAATATCTTGTTGTGGGGTCAAAAACATACGGGCTCCCGGTTCTGATTGCAGCTTATTGCGCAATCGTGACACCACATCAAAGGCACTAACATCGCGTTCATCCATCGGCAGAAGCTCAACTAAAATCATGGATGAATTGCTGCCGCCTCGCCCGCCAGCAAACACAGCCACACTACGTACTGCTGGGTCAGCTAATAAAATCTGGCGAAAATGATCTAACTTAGGCTTAACGGCCTCAAAGGACATGCCTCTATCAGCCCTAAAAAAACCCATTAATTGACCCGTATCCTGCTGTGGAAACAGCCCTTTAGGCACAACCGTATACAAATAGCCATTTAACACAATGGTCGCCACCAAAGAGAGCAGCGTTAAAAACTTATAGCGCAAGGCAAAACGCAAGGTTGCGCTGTAGCCTGTCATGACCCCTTGGCCTAATCGCTGAAAACCCTGAGCCACTCTCCCGACGGCCTGATCGACCAATCGCGGTTGATGGCGAACACGCAATAACTTAGACGCCATCATCGGGGTCAAAATCAAAGAGATAAGCCAAGAGATCATCACCGCCACCGATAAAGTCACCGCAAACTCTTTAAACAACCCACCAACTAAGCCACCGACTAACCACATAGGAATAAACACGGCTACTAATGACAGGCTCATCGCCGTTACCGTAAAACCCACGTCCCGTACGCCTCGAGCCGCCGCACGCAACGGGCTGTAGCCACGCTCTATGTAGCGCATGATGCTCTCTAGCACCACAATCGCATCATCGACCACAAAGCCCGTAGCAACGATCAACGCCATGAGCGAAATGGTATTTAAGGTAAAACCAAATAAATGCATAAGGGCAAAGGTGCTGATTAATGACGCAGGAACGGCAACAGCCGGTATCAAGGCTGCACGCCAATCACGTAAAAACACCAACACCACTAGCACCACTAAGATCACAGCAATAAACAAGGTCTTTTGCGCCTCCTCCATGGAGGCGCGTATGCTGGGGGTGCGATCCTGAGCCACTTGCAAACGCACATCGGCAGGCATCATGGCCTCGAACAAAGGGATGCGCTCACGAATGGATTCCACCGTCTCAATGATGTTCGCATCGGCCTGTCGCCGAACAATAATCAGTACGCCGGGCTCGTCGTTGATATAGCCCATGTTATTTAAGTCTTCAACCGAATCCTCTACCAGCGCCACGTCGCGTAATCGAATAGGACTGTCGTTATCCCAACCAATAATTAAGGAAGATAGCTGTTCAGCCTGATTCATTTGCTTGCCAGAACTCAGCCACCATTGTTCGTCTGCATTTTCCACATAGCCGGTAGGACGTAACTGATTCTCAGTTGAAATCGCATTACGCACCGTATCTAGAGCCAAACCTGACACCGCTAAGGCCTCTGGGTTTAAGCTAATACGCACGGCAGGTAATGAGCCACCACCTACGCTGACCTCGCCCACGCCTTTTACCTGAGCCAGCTTTTGCGCCACGATGGTGGTCGCCAAATCAAACAGCTGCCCTTGGCTCGCAATAGGCGATGTCATCGCAAGCACCATAATGGGAGAGGACGAAGGGTTAACCTTATGGTACGAAGGCACACCACGCATTCCAGAAGGCAACATCGGTCGTGCCTGATTGATGGCGGCTTGTACGTCTCTCGCGGCCTCGTTAATATCGCGTTCTAATTCAAATAATAAGGTAATACGGGTCGAGCCCTCGGAGCTACGCGAGGTCATTTCACTTAAACCTGAGATCGCCCCTAAGGACTGTTCTAGGGGGGTTGCCACACTGGAGGCCATCGTCTCTGGACTTGCCCCCGGCAGACTTGCCGACACGGAAATCATCGGGAAATCCATCTGCGGCAAGGGGGCAACCGGTAGTTGCCACAAGGCTAATAGCCCCGTACAAACCATCGCCACACAAAGTAGCGTAGTGGCAACAGGGCGCATAATAAAGGCCGTTAGCCAACGCCTCATGCTGCCCTCTGTTTATGTTGCTGCCAGCGTTGTGACCAATGATCAAAAAATAAATAAATGACCGGCGTAGTGAACAGGGTTAACAACTGGCTGCACACTAGGCCACCCACCATCACCAGACCCAGCGGCTGACGCATTTCAGCCCCTGAGCCTGTCGCTAACATCAATGGCACAGCACTGAACAACGCCGCAAAAGTGGTCATTAAAATCGGTCTAAAACGCAATAACGCCGCCTGATGAATCGCATCACGCGCAGAGAGCTTGTCTTGGCGTTGAGCCACCAAGGCAAAATCAATCATCATGATGGCATTTTTCTTTACGATTCCGATCAGCAAAATAATACCAATAATGCCCACCATATCTAGCTCGCGCCCTGTCAACAATAAGGCGGCTAATGCACCAATCGTCGCCGAAGGCAGCGTAGATAAAATGGTGACCGGATGAATGTAGCTTTCGTAGAGAATCCCCAAAACGATGTACATCGTCACGACGGCAGCCAACAGCAACCATAAACTACTGGACAACGAGGACTCAAACGCCTGCGCTGCCCCTAAAAATCGTAGTTCAGTTGATTCCGGCAACCCTTCTGCGCTGGCACTGTGTTGAATCGCCAGCACCGCATCGGACAAGGAATAGCCTGACGCCACATTAAAGGACAGCTGGGTCGCAGGAAACTGATCTAAACGATCAATAGATAGCTCAATTTGCCCCATCTTTAAGGTAGCAATGGCTAATAGTGGGATCACTTGACCACTGCGGGTAGGAATATAGATAGAGCGTAAACTATCTGGAGATAAGCGGAACGCGGGCGCGACCTCTAGCACAACCCGATATTGAGCAGATTGTGTATAAATCGTAGAGATCAAACGCTGACCAAAGGCATCATAAAGCACATCATCAATCGTGGATTTGCTGACTCCTAAACGAGCCGCCGCATCCCGATCCACATCGACCATCACCTGTAGACCACGCTGCTGTAGGTCAGTGGCTACCTCGGCCAGTTCGGGTAACTGCTGCAAGGTTTCTAACCACGTGGGTACCCAATCATGCAATAACAACGGATCGGGGTCTGATAAGGCTAACTGATACGCAGTACGGCTGATTTGATCGTCTACCGTCAACTCTTGGACGGGTTGCAGATAAAGACGAAAATCTGGGTCTTGGCCAAAGTCTTGCGCAATATCGTCGATAATCTGCTGTGCGGTTTTGCTGCGTTCCTTATGGGGTAATAAGGCAATCTGCATGCGGCCCGTATTCAAGGTGGGATTACTGCCATCCACCCCAATAAATGACGTCACCGCCACCACATCTGGATGGGTCAATATTTTGTCGGCAGCCTGTGTTTGTAAGGTAGACATGGCACGAAACGACGCGGCCTGTGGCCCCTCTGTGATGGCCTGAATCATGCCTGTGTCTTGTTGTGGGAAAAACCCCTTTGGGACAGCCCAATAAAGACCTGCAGTCAGCACTAATGTGGCGACAGCAACCAAAAGGGTCAAAGTCTGACGGCCCAATACCCAGTCCAAGCCTTGTTCGTAGCGGGCAGTTAAGCGCTGCATGCCCCGATCTGCCATCTGAATAAATCGGCTTTGTTTTTCTGGCTCGGCATCAGGGGCGCGTAATAGTCGAGCGCACATCATGGGGGTGAGGCTCAGTGAAATAAACAATGACAAGCCAATCGCCACTGCCAAGGTAATAGCAAACTCTTGGAATAGACGCCCAATCACATCACTCATGAAAAGCAAGGGAATCAACACCGCTACCAGCGAAATCGTCAATGAAATCAAGGTAAAGGTAATTTGCTGAGCGCCCTTTAGTGCCGCCTGCATAGGCTGCATCCCTTCTTCGATATAGCGGGCAATGTTTTCAATCATCACAATGGCATCATCGACCACAAAACCAGTTGCAATGGTAAGCGCCATCAAGGTCAAATTGTTGATACTGAAGCCAAACATAAACATAATGGCAAACGTACCAGCGATGGATAAGGGAACCACCACGGAGGGAATGAACGTGGCTGTCCACGTGCGCAAAAATACAAAGGTGACTAAAACCACCAACGCAATCGCCATCAGCATTTCGGTTTGCACCTGCTTCACTGAGTCTCGAATCGTTAAGGTACGATCTGTTGCCACGCTAATATCAATACCAGTTGGTAATGATCGTTGCAAACTATCAAGTTGGGCCTTGATGCTGTCGGCCACCTCGATGACGTTCGCGCCGGGCTGACGCTGCACATTCAATAAGATCGCCGGTTGACTACCTACCCATGCAGCCTGACGTAAATCCTCGGCATCTTGCACCACCGTCGCTATATCACCTAAGCGCAACGGGGCATCATTCACATACTGAATAATTAAGTTCTCGTAATCCTCTACCGATCGCAGTTGCTCATTAGCACTAATGGTCGTAGAACGCTGAGGGCCATCTAGATTCCCTTTAGGCTGGTTGACGTTTGCCCCCACAATCGCTTGTCGTACCGTTGCCATGGTTAGATTGCGTGCTGCGATGGCCTCTGGATTGACTTGAATACGAACGGCTGGGCGCTGCCCCCCCGCAATACTCACTAAACCCACCCCCGTCACCTGCGACAGTTTTTGGGCAACCCGTAAATCAATCAGATCTCTGACTTGGGGCAGCGGAATCGTCGGTGACGTAACAGCCAAACTAATGACGGGCTGGTCAGCCGGATTCACCTTGTTATAGAGGGGGGGCGATGGCAAATCAGAGGGCAGCATGTTTGACGCGGCATTAATTGCCGCCTGCACCTCTTGTTCAGCTATAGCCAACGATAAGCCTAAATCAAACTGCAAGGTGATTCTAGATGCGCCGCCAGAACTAGCGGAACTCATTTGCGCCAGACCAGGCATCTGCCCTAGCTGACGCTCTAGGGGCGAAGTCACTAACGACGCCATCACACTGGGGCTGGCCCCGGGGTATAAGGTCACCACTTGAATCGTGGGGTAATCCACCTGCGGCAAAGCAGCCACTGGCAACGCCTTATAACCCATAAGCCCTGCAATGAGCAGGGCTACCATTGCTAAGGTTGTCGCAACGGGTCGTAAAATAAATAACCGGGATATATTCACCGTATTGCCCCTTTAGGGTGTAATTGCGCCCTGACCGCGCACTCCTGATGGGTTATTTACGGCCTCTACAGCGCTTCCTTCTCGTAATCTATCGGTGCCTTCGGTAACGACCTTATCACCCAAATTTAAGCCTTCAGTAACTAAGCTTTGCTCATCAGCCATTAGGCCAACGTGTATTTTTTGGATATGCACCTTTTGCTCTGCATCCATGACATAGACAAAATCCCCAATCGACCCGGTTTGGACGGCTGAACTTGGAATCACAGCCCCCTGATGTTGAGCTAACAATACATTCACGCTTACGAACTGATTGGGAAACAAACGATTATCTAAATTAGGGATAGAGGCTTTGATACGTACTGTGCCGGTATCCATATTGATTTGATTGTCTACTGCCAATAATGCCCCAGAACTAATTAACTTATTTTGTCTATCGCTGACATGCACCGTTAAGGTTTGCTCTAGCTCTAGACGTTCCATGAGTCGCTGCAAATCATTTTCGGGTAAAGAGAAGCTCACAGCAATAGGCTGAGTCTGAGTAATAACAACCAACCCATCCGTATTTGCCGCTGAAATTAAGTTACCTTCGTCTAAATTTCGTAACCCTAAACGACCATCAATAGGAGCTGTAATTTTGGTGTAGCTTAATTGTAATTTTGCGTCGTCTACCGCAGCCTTAGCACTGTCTACGGCCCCTTTCAACTGATCGACTAACGCCACCTGATTATCGACTTGTTGTTTGGCGATAGATTGCTGTTTGGCAAGCGTTTGAAAGCGGGCCAAATCACTTTGGGCTTGATTTAGCTGAGATAGGCTTTGTTTTAGCTGACCTTGAGCTTGATCTAATTTAGCCTGATAAGGACGCGGATCTACCTGAGCCAGCACATCGCCTGACTGCACAAACTGACCGTCTTTAAAGTAGATTTTTTGTAATTCGCCCTCTACGCGCGCGCGTACCGTAACCGTATTAAAGGCCTGTACAGTGCCCACTGAATACAGTCGTTCCTCGACGACCCCTTGCACCACGTCTGCGGTTTTTACTGGGGTCTTGACCGCGCCACGCGCGCCCATAGCAGGTCGTGTATTATTTGCGGCATTCGTTGCTGCATTAGATTGAGTCAACCAATACCAAACGCCAACCAAAACAAGAATAAATACAATCACCCACAACCAGCGTTTTTTTGCTGTATCTGAGGTTTGTGTTGCCGTCATGCTCAAGCTCTCCAGCTAAAGAAAAATTAGCCTATATTACAACGCGCTAACTGAAAAGGTATGTCGTGTTTAATCGGTGAGGACTTATGGTCCTCTACCTGCTTAGAAAAACGTACCAAAATAACATACTTATTAGCGCTCATCTCTGGAAACACACTGTATTTCTCATCCACCCACACACGCAGCATTTGAAAGGACTTGCCACCGAGCATTTCTTGATAAGAGCCATTTGGAGCCACCTGATTCACCACATCACCTGCGCCACGTAAAATACGCAAAATCAAATCTAAGGCATTTTTTAGCGGTATAAATGAAGCGCTCCAACGCTTGATATCGGCCTGACGTTGTTCGGCGGGCAATGCCTGCCAACCAAAAAATGACGGCATATCTACAGGAGACGATCCGCCCGGTACGGCTAAGCGCCCACGCACACTATTTAGCCACTCATTATCACGTAAACTCTGGGCAATACGGCCTGGTTCAGCCAAACCAGCGGCAGCCTGAGTGATTTCAGCCAGCATCTTGTCCAACATACTAGCGGAAACATGAGGATGTTCCCTGAGGGCTGCCAACGCGACACGCTGACGCTCTAGGTCTTGCAACACCATGCCCCGTAAATCAGTACGTTCAGTGACATCTAGTAAGTCAAATAGCGTTGCGATAGCCACCTGATGCAATTGCGGCTCGGAGCTATCCATAAAGAAAGCTAAACGGTTGAATAAATACTCAACACGCAGAAAAGTTCGTACTCGTTCGTTACATGGGTATTCGTACAAAATCACGCGACCAGAACCCTAATTAATCTAACACTGAATTTAACCAAGTCATCTCTAAAAATTAAGAGAGCTTGCACCATTGATTGTGTAATTGCTGCGCCTGTATCGTCAGTTGCTCTAGGGATGTATTTACATCATTCACAATAACATCATCAGCCACGGCAAGTCGTTGTTGGCGTGTGGCCTGAGCCTGCATAATACGTTGTATCTGCTCAGGCGTCAGCCCGTTGCGTTGCACAACGCGATTGATTTGTGTGGCCTCATCACAGTCCACCACACAGACCCGATCCACATAAGACGCCCAAGAGCCTGATTCGATGAGCAGCGGCACGACCACTACAACATAGCACCCTTGAGCTTGCTCTACCTGTCTAAATGTAAAGTCTCTAATCAAAGGGTGCAATATGTTTTGCAAATCTTGCCGCTGTAAGGGGTGCTTAAAAACCAGATCGCGCATTCGATCTCGATTCATTGCCCCCTGCTCAGTGATAAAAGCATCGCCAAAATGCTGGCGGATTGGCTCAATGGCAGCGCCAGCGGGCGCGGTCAACTGGTGTGCAATCACATCCGTATCTACAACCGTCGCCCCCCACTGCTGAAAGAGGTCTGCCACATACGATTTCCCTGAGCCAATGCCACCAGTTAATCCAATTTTTTGCATTTTTCGTTACACACGTAAAAGCGCAACCCAAGAGTAGGGCAGCAGCCAAACCAAAAAAGTTGCCGACACAATATAAGGCCCAAAAGCGCAATGCCCGCGAGGTCGCCAACAGCGCTGTTGTAGCGCCTCTGAAATCAGACACAACACACACGCCAGAAAAAACAAAAGCAATACGGGATACGGCCCTAACCATGTCGTAAGCGCAACTAACAATTTAACATCACCCAGACCAAACAAGGGCTGTTTTATCAATATTCCTGCCAATATATTGATGATACGCCCAGCCACATAGACCCCAGCCGCTGTCACCAAAAGCGTAGTAACAGACCCAGGCTGACCGATTACGGCCCACAACAGTCCGACCCACAATAAAAACTGCGTTAATACATCGGGTAATAAAAAGCACTGTTTATCAATACGGCCTAATAAAGCCAGAACGCCTACCCAAATCGTGCCTAATAGCAGATTGATCGCCGGAGCATTTTCGCACCACGGCTTATAGCTAACAACGAGCCACAAACCAAGTCCAAACAATAAGGCATAACTCAATAAGCGCCACAAAGAGATAGAGACTGACTGTTTATAGGCGTGAACAACAGACCACCACCATAAACGCTCATCGGCTAGTTGGCCTTGCTGTATTTGCTGAGCATAGAGAGGAACTACCTTTAAATAAAGATAACTCAAGAACGTTGTACTCAGTCCAAGATATAATCCAAATATATACATTGTTGTTGCCCTGACTAAAAGGACGAGTCTATGTTTGCAAAACGCGCTCTACGCCCGCTTTATCTTGCTACGGCATTAACCGCTGCTGTCATCGCGGCGGGCTGTTCACTTAAGCCGCAAGTACAAGAACCACAACGCGCCTCGTCGCTAAGCGACGCCCAAGAACAAGCCAGAGGAAGCCGTGATCGGGGACAAGCCAACTCACAATGGTCTTTTGGGTTAGGGAAAAATAAAACCGCCGAAAGCGCCCCTGAACAAACTGTGCCAGCAGGACAAATCCGAGAGCTATTAGAAGCCCGCACGTTTTTAGGCACAATCGCTTGTCCACCATCAGACTCAGCATGTATGCCTGTACGACTATTAGCCACCATGAGCCCAAATGGTGTGTGGCGTATGCGAGCCAGCGCAGCAAATACCAACGCAGAACCGGTAATTAGCCAAGGCTGTTGGCATCAGACTGGAACCAATCCGACTCGCATTATTTTACAAACTCAAAATGACACCGTATTAGCGGATTTAAGCTTTGTGCACGATCATCAATTGCGTGTGAATATTTTTAACTATGTAAAACCCACATTGGAAACGCACCTAAGCCGTCAACCAGAGGTTGACTCCGTGTCAGAACTAGAAAACCAAACGGGCCCCATCTGCCGCCCCTGACCCCTGTTTTTTTGGTGATGAGACAATAAATTAACGAGCTGTACGGCATTGCGCACACGCATCTTTTGAAAGACGTTGGCGCGATGCACCTCTATGGTTCGTTGAGATAAAATTAAATCGCCAGCAATGTTTTTGTTGGCTTTACCACTCAAGACCTGCCCCACCACTACGTTTTCCATTTGAGTTAACACACTGGTTAACACCGGAATTTGCATAAAGCCTCCTTGAGAATAATGTTACAAACTGCTACGTAACCTTTATTCTAAGGAGGCGTTATCAATTTACAACCCACTTAAATACCTAGCGTAAAAACCCTGATGGTTTGCTTTTATCGCATTACACAGGCATAAAAATAGGTGAATTTTTTAGTTATAATTCTAAGTTATCTATCAAGCGCGTCTGCCCTAAATGAGCAGCCCCTAAAGCCACCAAAGGCTCTCCAGCGGCTAATTCAGCGGCAGAAGGCAACAACAAATCGCTTTGACGACGCAAGGATAAATAGTCCACATCCCACCCTTGTTGCGTCAATCGCAGAGCAGCCTCTTGCTCAATGGCGCGCACATCGGTTTCCCCCGCTAAAACTCGCTCTCGTACTGCCTGCAAACAGGCATACAGTTGCGGGGCTTGGTTACGTTCGGCTTCCGTCAAATAGCGGTTACGCGATGACAAAGCTAACCCATCTGTTTCACGTACTGTCTCATGAGCAAGAATCTTTACAGGTAGCTGAAATTGTCTACACATTTTGCGTACAACCATCAACTGCTGGTAGTCCTTTTTTCCAAACACAGCGACTCTAGGCTGCACACAAGAAAATAACTTCATGACGACGGTGCTGACGCCATCAAAAAAACCAGGTCTAAACTCGCCCTCTAGGATATTGCCTAAATCATTGGGGGGCTGCATACGAAAACTTTGCGGCTCCGGATACATTTCCTTTTCGGACGGCGCAAATAGCACATACACATCACGTGCTTTTTCTAGCTTTTCTATATCTTGGGCTAATGTGCGTGGATATTCAGCAAAATCCTCTGTGGGCCCAAACTGCAATGGATTCACAAAGATACTGGCAACCACAGGGTCCCCGTGCTGGCGTGCCATTTTCATGAGTGACAAATGACCTTCGTGCAAATTCCCCATTGTGGGTACAAATGCGACCCGTAATTGACCTTGCAACTGATCTCGTAACTCTTGAATAGTATGAACAACTTTCACTCGGAACTCCGATGGAAAAAATTAAACTGCCGAGCTGATTGGCGCATAGGCCAACCGCAGATAAATCGGCGCATAAGGGTGTGACTGACTCAATTCAATCAACGCCTCTTTGACAAGCTCTAACATCGCCAAAAAATGCACTACCACCACCGCCACTGCATCTGACTCGGTCTGCTCTAACAAATTAGTAAATAACTGATTAAATTCTAAAAATTCAGTATCAGACAAACGCCGCAAAATTTGACTCATGTGATCACGTACCGATAGTTGCTCTCGTGTCACCAAATGAGATTGATGTAATTTAGCGCGCTTTAAAATGCTTTGCCATGCTTGTCGTAAATCCTCGGCGCACACATCAGGCAAAATTTGCTCGATATGTAAGTCAGCCTGAGCATGTGCAACCCAAAAATCACGTTCCAGCCGTGGTAATTGGTCTAGCTCTTGGGCGGCCTGCTTCATTTGCTCGTAAGCTAAAAGTCGCCGTACTAATTCTGCCCGAGGGTCTTCGACCTCTTCGCCGGTGTCTGCCTTTTTGACTGGCAATAACATACGCGATTTGATCTCAATCAGCAATGCCGCCATTAATAAATATTCACCAGCTAACTCTAGATTGGACTGTCGCAGCTGATCTACGTAAACCAAATACTGGGCCGTGACCTGCGCCATCGGAATATCCAGCACATCAAAGTTTTGTTTACGAATCAAATACAGCAATAAATCCAGCGGGCCTTCAAAACTATGCAGGATAATTTCTAAGGCCTGCGGCGGAATATATAAATCAGACGGTATAGCAAACAAAGGTTCGCCATATAGGCGTGCGTAGACCTCCTTGTCGTCCAAGGTATGGGTCTCTGTTACCTCTGTTATAGACAACGTAGTAGTCGCCCCAAAAAACGAATCAGTGAATCAGTACTTAATCGTTTTGATAGTACACATAAGGAGGCTGAGGAACGGCAGCAGTACGGTAGCCTTCTTGGAGTTCAGGATCAATGTGTTTATCCCATAAACGACCACGGCCCTCGCGCTGACCTGCTTCAGTTTCTGGATTTTGCTTTTTAAATTGATTCAGAAATTGAGTAATTTCAGATTCGTAATTCTTTGCCATAATAGGTGCTTAAAGGAAAAATTAGACATACACTACAGTGTACTGGAAATTAACAAGAAGACGAACAGTATGAGCACAAAAGAGGCCACTCCTTTATCACCGCGTGAACAACGCTCTATACGTATGATCCCCTATATTGTGGGGTGTGCGCTGTTTATGCAAATGTTGGACTCAACGGTGGTGGCAACGGCACTGCCCATGATTGCTGATTCGCTAGGTACTGACGTAATTCGCACTAATACCATTATCACCAGTTATTTACTTGCCGTAGCTGTTTTTGTGCCTATCAGTGGCTGGGCCGCAGATCGATTTGGTGCGCGTAAGGTCTTTATTACCGCCATTGTGCTCTTTACGTTAAGTTCTTTAGCATGTACAGCAGCTCAAACACTCAACCAACTCATCGCCGCGCGGATCATTCAAGGCACAGCGGGCGCCATGATGGTTCCAGTAGGTCGTATTATTTTGTTGCGGCGCGTTCCCAAAGACCAACTACTTAGCGCAATGGCGGTGTTAAGTTTGCCCGCCTTATTAGGCCCGATTATTGGGCCTCCTGTTGGTGGTTTTTTTGCGACTTACATGACCTGGCACTGGATCTTTCTCATCAATATCCCCGTAGGAATTTTAGGGGTTATGTTGGTACTGCGCTATATACGCGCAGATATTCCAGACAGCCGCCCCCCTTTAGATTGGCTAGGTTTTATTCTCAGTGCCATTGCACTTGCCTCTTTAGTGGTTAGCTTCGAGTCCATCGGCCACAGTGAACTCACACCAAAACAGCTGGGTATTCTATTTAGCACAGGGGTCATCACCGCGCTGTGGTACATCTGGCACGCCAAACAAGCCGCTTTCCCCATCATTGACCTATCCCTATTGCGGGTACGCAGTTTTGCCATCTCCGTTTTTGGGGGAAATTTATTTCGGTTTTCCTTAGGCTCTGTTCCTTTTATGCTGGCTATTTTATTACAGCTAGGTTTTGGTATGAGCGCCTTTGCAGCAGGCATGGTCACATTTACCAGTGCGATAGGGGCCATTGTAATTAAGCCGATTGCACCGCGTATTATTCGTCGCTTTGGCTATAGAAATGTGTTGATGTATAACGCCTTATTAACGGGATTATTTATCGCCCTATGTGGCTTTTTTCATGCCGATACGCCGCTGTGGTGGATGTCGCTAATCTTAGCCATCGGGGGGGTATTTAGGTCATTGCAATTTACGGCCGTTAATACCCTCACCTATGCCGATCTAGACAGCAACGCCATGAGTCGCGCTAGCTCGTTTGCAGCCATGGCCCAACAGCTTGGTATTAGCTTAGGTGTAGCCTGTGCTGCTATTACTCTTAATGTCAGCATGGCTTGGCGGCAAGGCACGAACGTCACCGCCGATGACCTATTTTGGGGCTTTATTGTGATTGGTGGTCTTACTGCCATTTCCTCCTTGTCATTTAAGCGTCTACCTTTAGAGGCCGGGTCTGCCCTACAACCCAGCAAAAAAGAGTAAAATGCCGTAAATTAACAGCAAATAACGGTTATTTGCCCAAAAAAGACTAAGGAAGACCCATGGAAAATATCCCAGCTTGCCCACAATGCACGATGGAACACACCTACCCTGACGGCGATAACTACGTATGCCCTGACTGCGCCCATGAATGGCCGATGCAGGCTACCGAAAGCACCGAAGACACAAATCAAGTCCGAGACAGTAATGGGAATGTATTAGTAGACGGTGATGACGTACTTTTAATTAAAGACCTAAAAGTAAAAGGCTCATCAACCAACCTGAAAAAAGGCACTAAAGTACGTGGTATTCGTATTATTGATGGCGATCACGATGTCGCCTGTCGTATCAACGGCACGTCTTATGAACTCAAATCCGAGTTTCTAAAAAAAGCCTAATCAATACGACAGGGTATGTAGCTGGTCTGTTTTAACCCAACAATCGTGGGGTAGAACGGTCAGCTAAACGAAAACGACCCACAACCTGGCGTAGTCTAGACGCCTGATCTGCCAAACTCTGGGCGGCGGCAGTGGCCTCTTGGACTAAGGCCGCATTCTGTTGGGTCGTATCATCTAATTGACTTACTGCCTGCCCAATCTGCCCAATGCCAATACTTTGCTCTTGGCTCGCATGGGTGATTTCGTCCATGATGACAGCCACCTCTTGGATAGACTGCACCACATTGCTAACCGAATCACCGGCGACCGAAATCTGATCATTACCCGTCGCTATGCGTTCCACCGAGGCATCAATCAGCGTTTTGATGTCTTGAGCTGCGGACGCAGAACGTTGCGCTAAAGACCGCACCTCTGAGGCCACCACAGCAAAGCCTCGGCCTTGCTCTCCGGCGCGGGCGGCTTCTACGGCGGCATTCAAAGCCAAGATATTGGTTTGGAAAGCAATACTATCAATCACCCCAATAATATCCACAATGCGCTCAGAACTATCTCGGATTTCATTCATGGTGCTCACGGCATTAGAGACTGCCTGACCACTTTGGACTGCCATCGTGGAAGCCTGCCCCGCCAAACGGTTTGCCTGTTCAGCATTATCGGCATTCAGTCGAACTGTGCTGGTGATTTCCTCCATCGCCGCTGCGGTTTGCTCTAGGCCAGCAGCCTGTGCCTCGGTACGTGAAGACAAATCAACGTTACCTAAGCTGATCTCTGAGGCTGCGGTTTCAATGGCTTCGGCAGCCTCTTGGATTTCTTGAGTCATTACCGCTAAGCTAGCTTGCATTTGCGCCATCGAATACATCAAACTTTGATTATCACCCGCAGCTAACGGCACTGGCTGTGAAAAATCGCCCTGTGCAATGGCATGGGCAACCTGAGCTGCCTCGGCAGGATCACCCCCTAATTGACGCAAAATACCGCGCCCCAACAAGACCATCAGCACAATACCAATTGCCGTACCAATTAAACCAATAATGCCACTAATCCATGCCATACGGCCTAAGAATGAAGACAACTCTTTTTCGGCTGTCTCCATTTTGCTGCGACGCTGTTCAATGGATTTGGTAATCATGAGACGTATCTCACGCCATACGGGGGTTTCCTCTTTGACGATTTTATCCACCGCCCATTGCATCTCATCGACTCTGGCAACGATTTGCTCGTGAATTTGTTTCTGCTGACCACGTAAATCAAGCAAACGACTGACCATCAACAAGGTGTCTGGCTCGTGCGGCGCAAGCTCTCGCAAACGTAACGCGGCTTTTTCGATGGTTTCACCGGCAGATTTCAAGTTTTTATGGGCATCCTGATTTTTAGGATTCATCACGATATTACGGATAGCCTGAGCCGTTTGTAGCCCTTGAGAGTAAATCAAGTTCTCCTGATGAAATATGGCCTGATCCACATGCAAAAACTGCTCGGTTCGCTGCTGCGCACGCTGCAATCCAAATAAAGAAAAAAGCAAAGCGATGATCAATGCCACCAATGCTATCCCTGAGCTTAAACTCAGTTTATGACTAAATTTCATGTGTAACTCCAATGCCATCTTAGATTACGTATGCCCATGTAGAGCTACGCCAACAGACTTACTCTGTCTTTTTTTAATTTCAATTACTAACAATACAAGATTTTATGAAGCTGTGATTTGATATTTGCTAGATCAAGTGAAATAAAAACACAAAATTCAAGACGTTTTAAATAAAAATCCTTTAAACCTCAAAAACCCTATAATGAACAATGTAAAAAAAAGTAAATTTAAAAGAAAATTGGCCTTGTCTTACATGTCATATCGTTTGTTCTCATAAAGGATACTAGGATGAAACTACGGCATACTATTATTGCTACCACCTGTATTACCATCACCTTATTCGCGTTCGCCTTAGCCTCGGCGTTGTTCGGTATGCAAAGCTCAAAGAACCGCTTTCAGCGTTTTCTAGAGGTAGATCAAGCCTTACTGCATCAAGAATCAACGATGTACTCTCAAGGCCTACAAATGGGGCAAGCCTTGCGCAATATAGCCCTGAATCGTACCGATGATGTAGCACGCACAAACCTAGAGCGAGCCGCTCAAGTCTTTAATAATGCGCTTGAGCAAGCCCAGCTTCTCGCCACCGAAGACCCACAAACCCAACAACGTCTTACCGCTATTTCCAGCCTGAAAGACCAACTCTATAAAGAACAGGCCTATGTGTTAGAACGCGCGCATACCCCAGTATGGGCGGCTGAAGCCATCAGAACCAAAGAAACCCCCATCTGGCGAGAGCTGCGCACCCTACTTGTGGAGTCCATTGCAGAACGTCAAGAAAATGTCACCAAAATCAAAGAAGACATCACGCAATTTAGCCAAAAAATTCTTATTATCACCCTCATCATCAGTCTACTTGGCGCCGCTATCATTACCATTATCATGAGCTGGTTGACACGGCACCTACTACGTCTCATTGGGGGTGAGCCAGAAGCAGCCATCACTGTGGCTAATGCCATCACAGAGGGTGATTTCACGCAGGCCATCCCATTGGTCGACACTGACAAACACAGTTTGATGTACAGCATGCAAAAAATGCAATATGGCCTAACAGCCATGACGCGTCGCATTCAAAAGGCGGCTGAATCCATTGATATTTCGGCCCAAGAAATCAGCCTTGGTAATGGCAACCTCTCTGAGCGTACTTCGTCTCAGGCTGCCAACCTAGAACAAACCGCAGCCGCAATGGAAGAACTCACCAGCACAGTACGGTTAAATGCTGATAATGCAGCCGAAGCCAACCGCCTAGCCGCACAAGCCTCTGATATGGCAAGTCGCAGCGGTCAGGCGGTGTCTGATGCCGTGAGCACCATGAATGAAATCCGAGATAGCTCTGAGCGTATTGTGGATATTATCGGGGTGATTGATAGCATTGCTTTTCAAACCAATATTTTGGCGTTGAATGCCGCCGTAGAGGCTGCCCGCGCCGGAGAGCAAGGCCGAGGCTTTGCTGTGGTGGCCTCAGAGGTACGGTCTTTAGCGCAACGCTCTGCGTCTGCAGCTCAAGACGTCAAAACGCTGATTGATGCTTCCGTAGAGCGTATTGCTGTTGGTAATGAGCAAATCACCATCGCAGGTAGCTCTGTAGATACGGTTGTGTCTTCGATTAAAGATGTGGCTGGCATCATGGACGAAATCACCAATGCAAGCAGAGAACAAAGCGTAGGCATTGGTGAAATTGGCATGGCGGTCACGCAAATGGATGATACAACGCAACAAAATGCGTCCTTAGTCCAAGAGGCCATGGCAGCCACGTCTAGTTTAAGTGAGCAAGCTACCCGTCTGAAAAGCATGGCAGCAGAATTTCGGTTACCCGCTAACTGAGCGAATTAAAAAAAGGGCGCAACGCCCTTTTTTTAATTCTTATCACCTTTAGCCACATACGGCACAAGCAGGATCTTTCCTAAACCGTACCGTATGCCACTGCATCGTCAACGCATCCACACTAAGCAATCTGCCCACCAATGGTTCACCAAACCCGCCCAGCACCTTTAATGCCTCGGCAGCCTGAATACAGCCAACCATACCAACCAAAGGCCCTAGCACCCCTGTAGTGGCACACCGTAATTCTTGAACGTCATCGGCCTCTGGGAATAAACAGTGATAGCAAGGTGCAGCAGAATCACGCAAGTCATACACGCTAATCTGACCGGAAAAACGAATTCCTGCCCCTGACACAACCGGTACACGATGAGCGACCGCCGCACGATTGATCGCATGTCGAGTGGCAAAGTTATCAGTGCAATCTAAGATCAAATCATGCTGTGGCACTAAACGATGCAAATCCGCATCATCTAAACGATCCGTAATGGGTTCGATTTGAATCAAGGGATTAAGTGCCTGCAAAGACTGTTGACCTGACAGCGCCTTATTCATGCCAACCCGTTGCGAATCATGCAAAATTTGACGCTGTAAATTGGAAAGATCTACCTCGTCATTATCGACTAAAGTGATGTGTCCTACTCCGGCTGCCGCCAAATAAAAAGCAGCAGGAGAGCCAAGCCCCCCTGCCCCCACGATTAAAACGCGGGCGGCAGAGATACGTTCCTGCGCCTCTACACCGAACTCGTCCAGTAAAATATGACGCGCATAGCGCATGAGCTGGTCATCGTCTAAAGATAAATGGCTCATTTAGTTAACGGGTTTAAGACCATCAGGCGTAATGCGGTAACGCTCTACACCGTCCGAGGAGTTAGTTGGGGTCACTGGAGTTTTTTTTTCAGCATCTGCCTCTGGGGGGGTGTCGCCGTCCTTATCGGTAGTCTCGGTGCTTTGCACTAGAGTTGGGTCCGTTTTTTTAACAGGGCGACCCTCGATATGGTTAATGGCCTGCATCAGCTGGAAGTCATCTGCGCCACCAAATTCGAACATTTTTGGCTCTTTCACGTAGTTGTCTTCGTTATTGAAGGCCGCCTCGTCCTCTACGCCCGCATTATTTAAATGACGTTGTAGATCGGATTCGCGGGGAATACGGAATAGATTGCCTTGGGCAGTGTCATCCACGTACACATCTGGCTCTACGCCTGTGACCTGAATGGATTTACCGCTTGGGGTGTAATAAAGCGCCGTCGTGAGCTTAATCCCAGAATCTGGCCCCAAAGGTAATACACTTTGTACTGAGCCTTTACCAAAGCTACGTGTGCCCATAATGGTGGCACGACCGTGATCCTGTAAGGCTCCGGCTACAATCTCAGACGCGGAGGCTGAACCCGCATTGATCAACACCACCACCGGAATCTCTTTAAGCCAATTAAGCTGATCGGCGCTGGCGCGATCACTATCACGCAACACCTGAGTTAACGGTTTAACGTAGTATTCTCGGTTTGAGGAAGGAATACGACCTTTGGTGGATACCACCAAATTGCCGCTTTCGAGAAATGCGGAAGACACACCAATGGCACTGTCTAATAAGCCACCGGGATCATTACGTAAATCCAATACCAAGCCACGAGGACGTTGATTATTGCTTAGCGTTTTGATCTGGCTAATTAAGTCGGTCGCAGTACGTTCTTGGAACTGGGAAATACGCACATAGATAATATCGTTATCTAGTTGTTTGCCACGGATACTTTTTACCTTAATGTGATCACGCACAATCGTGATATCAAACGGTTTTTGATCGCCACGTTGGATACTGAGCTTAATCGACGTTTTGGGCTCGCCACGCATCATTTTAACGGCATCATTTAACGGCATATCTTTGGTTGATTTACCGTCAATGCTAACGATCACATCGCCCGCTAAAATACCGGCTTTAGCCGCTGGGGTATCCTCGATGGGAGAAATCACAGTAGGGAAGCCGTTTTCATGGCCAATTTCAATCCCCAAGCCGCCAAAACCACCTTGGGTCATGGATTCCATGTCTTTAAATGCGTCAGCATCTAAATAAGTAGAGTGTGGATCAAGATCACTAAATAGACCTTTGATCGCCTCGTTAATTAGGGCGCTGTCCTCTAGGGGCTCTACGTAACTGCTTTTAATTGCCGAAAACACATTAGCAAATTGTTGCAGTTCGCGTAAAGGTAACGGTTCGCCTCGTTGGGCGACGGCATTAATTGCCAAACTGGCAAGAACACCACCCACACCACCTAATAAAATTAACCCAATACGGTTTAGCCTACGAGTGCTCATGCACAGTCCTATTTATTTAATTAAACCAACGCTAATCAATGTGATCTTACAATGCCTTAGCCGCATTATAGGCATTTAGTGATTTAGTTGCCTAGCCAAAGCTGAGGATTAACTGGCTGACCATTCTGTCTAATTTCAAAATAAACACCTGGTTCAATCTGTCCTCCGGTAGCACCGACTCGCGCTACTGCCTCTCCGGCCTGCACCACATCACCCACCTGTTTTAACATGCTTTGATTATGCCCATAAATACTCAAAAAGCCTGCGCCATGATCAATAATTAACAAATTACCAAAGCCTGACATCCAGTTTGAAAACACCACCCGTCCCGCCGAAATAGCCTTAACGGGCGTACCTGCTGCGGTGCGTAAAATGATGCCGCGCCACGGCCCACCCTCTGGGCGCTCTGTACCAAAGCGCCCTTGGATCTCACCACGCACGGGGGGCTGCAAGCCTCTTTTTAGCCCCTTAAAGCCACCTGCTGGCTCTACCGCAGCAACTGGCGCTGAGGTAGCGGCTGCAGGCGGCGCTGGAGTGGGTTCTGGGGCAGGTTCTGCAGGCTGTGCAGGGGTATGAGCTAATGCGTATAAACGGGCTTCCTCAGCCTTACGTTCATCGTCGGCTCTGGCTTGCTCTAATCGTTGTTGGGCAGCCTGTTGCTCTTGTTGTCTAGCTAAAGCCAACTGTCTGGCTTGCTCGGCTTTACGTTGTTGTTCCTCTGCAGCAAGACGGGCTTGCTCGGCACGACGACGAGCCTCCTCGGCTTTACGGCGCTCCTCGGCTTGACGGCGTAATTCAGCCTGACGGGCAATTTCTTGCTCAAGTCCTGTAATCAATTGACCTAAACGCACATCATTATTCGCAAGGTTTTTGGCTTGCTGTTGCTGCTCTTTTAATTGCGATTCCACCGTTAACAATACCGTTTCACGCTCTGATTGTTGTTTTTGCAGCTGTTGTTTTTGTGCTTCGGTGTCTTTGGCTAGTTTCTGTAATTCAGCCTGATTTGCTTTCTCAGCAGCATGTAATTGTTCTAGGCGCAATACACCTTGTTGCAAAGCACGTACCTGATCGGCCTGTGCTTGGGCTATATAGGCCAAATAGCCTAAATCCCGTTGTATTTCTTGGGGATCATTGCCTGACAACAATGCCGTCCACGGTGATAAGCCACTGGCATACTGAGCCCGCAGTTGCTCCGCTAACTGTTGCTGACCTTGCTCTTGTTTTTTTTGCTGCTCGGCAATTTGCTTTTGTAATTCACCGACCTGAGCCTGCACCCGTTGCTGACGCTGCTGTAAGGCGTTTAGTTCGCGGTCTGTTTCTGAAATACGTGACTCCACATCACGCAATGCACTGGCGGCATCTTTTTTATCTGACTGGGTGGACTCAATCGTTTTTTGTAGCTGGCTGATGCGCTGTTGCAGCTCTGCTCGCTGTTTACGCGCATCGGCCTGCTGCGCACTCAGGTTTTGATTTGCCCAAACCGAGCCTTGACCCAAAGCCAACCCTACAACCAAAACCCAAGTACGTATTTTCATAATGCCTCTTAATCTAAATACGTTCTATTTAGACTTAGCTTGATTAGCCACTTCGGCCATTTGCGCTTTAATGGCGTCCTCATCACCTAAAAAGTAGTGACGAATCGGCTTTAGATTCTCGTCTAGCTCGTACACCAACGGTTGCCCTGTTGGTAAATTCAAATGGACAATATCCTCTTCGGAAATATTATCCAAATGTTTAATCAAAGCACGCAAGCTATTGCCATGCGCGGTGACTAACACATTACGACCAGAGCGAATTGCCGGTGCAATAGAATCATTCCAGAAAGGCACTACACGCGCTACGGTTTGTTCCAAACACTCTGTGGCGGGCAGTTGATCTGCCGTTAGGTTGGCATAACGCGGGTCATTTTTAGGGTGACGTGGATCGTCTTCGGCCACTGGGTCTGGCCCAATCGCATAGGCGCGACGCCATACCAAAACCTGCTCATCACCGTATTTTTCAGCGGTTTCTGCCTTGTTGAGGCCCTGAAGTGCGCCATAATGACGCTCATTTAAGCGCCAAGTCTTGCCAACGGGGATATGCACGCTATCCATCGTATCCAAAACAATCCATAATGTACGGATTGCGCGTTTTAGTACAGAACTAAACGCAATATCAAACTTAAAACCGTTTTCTTTTAGCAGTTCACCTGCTTGTTTGGCTTGATCACGACCATCTTCGGTTAGGTCAACGTCAGTCCAGCCGGTAAAACGGTTTTCTAAGTTCCACTGGCTTTCGCCGTGGCGCATCAATACAAGTTTATACATGGTAAAAATAGCCTTTAGGTTGCAAAATTTTTGTCCATTATAATTAGTCGAATTTGCCCATTTAACACTTTTATTTAAACTAAGTTTTACACAGGACTCATCGTGGACTTTTTAACCGATACAAATAATCTACTGGTTCTAGTCGTGGCTGTTATCTCTGGCATGATGTTAATGTTTCCAGGCCTATCAAAACGGGGCGCTAACACCATCAATGCCAACACAGCAGTACAACAAATTAACCAGCGTCAGGCGATTTTAATCGATATACGCAAGGCCGAGAGCTATAAAGCGAGCCATATTCCACAAGCGCGTAATATCCCCGCTGAAGAACTCACAGCAAAAACAGAAAAAATCGCCAAAGACAAACCTATTATCGTGGTCTGCGACACCGGACGCAATGCACAACGCAGCGTTGCCGAGTTACGTAAACAAGGTTTTACCGATGTTGCTGTCCTTGAGGGTGGTATTACAGCATGGGCCCAAGCCGGCCTACCAACTAAAAAATCTTAATCCATTTATAGAAGGTATTGTTTATGGCCAAAGTAACAATGTATAGCACAACCGTGTGCCCTTTTTGTACACGCGCTGAAATGCTACTTAAACAACGCGGCGTCACAGAAATTGAAAAAATTTTTATTGATCGAGATCCTGCCCAGCGTGACATCATGATGGAGCGTACACAACGTCGTACCGTTCCTCAGATTTACATTGATGACAAGCATATTGGTGGTTATGACGATTTAGCTGCCTTAGATCAAGCGGGTGGTCTAGTACCACTACTTTCTGCCTAATTTGGCTTTTATCCCTTTTACTTTCCTAAACTCAGGAGGCCATCATGGCTGAAAATCAAGAAAACCAACCCGTCGGTACTGAAGAACAGGCCGCACCCGTCTTTAACTTGCAACGCAGCTACGTCAAAGACCTATCCCTAGAAATGCCGAATGCTCCACAGATTTTCCTAGAGCAAGAAGGCCCAACCGTTGCCGTTGATATTAATGTTGGCGCACAACGTCTAGCTGAAACGGTCTTTGAATCCACCGTAACCGCCACCGTTACCACCCGTATCGAAGACAAAGTGCTGTACTTGGTTGAAGCCACCCAAGCCGGTATTTTTGAAATTGCTAACGTACCGAACGAGCAACTAGATGCCCTAATTGGTATTGTATGTCCTACCATGCTGTACCCGTACCTACGCGCCGTAATTGCTGATGCCATCAACCGCACCACATTACCTGCACTACACCTAAGCGAAGTGAACTTCCAAGCCATGTACGAGCAACGCGTTGCCGAACAAATGGCAGGTGCCAACGGCGAGCAACAGGTTCAATAATGCCCCAAGCCCTATCTACTGTCCCCGTTTTAGTACTCGGCGCAGGCAGCTGGGGCACCGCATTAGCGGCGCTGGCCTGCCAACGTGCTTCTACCCTCGTTTGGGCCAGAAATGCAGACAGCGCCGCAGAAATCAATACCGCACATCAACTGCAACACTATTTGCCTCAGGTTGATCTCCCTAATGCATTAACCGCAACACACGATTTTGCTGCTGCTATGCAGCACGTATTAGGTGATGATTCCGGCCCAGGATTGATTATCCTTGGCGTACCGCTTGCGGGGCTCACTGACATGTGCGCACAAATCACCGCACATTTACCAAAAAATCGAAAGCATCCACTGCATATTTTGCGGACGTGTAAAGGCTTTGAGCCAACCACCACACAATTACCGCATCAATTAACCGATCAACACTTACCCCGTTACGACTGGCTGCACACCGGCACATTGTCTGGGCCTTCTTTTGCCCTAGAGGTCGCCCAAGGTCTGCCCGTCGCACTAACCGTAGCCAGTCACAGCAAAGCGCTGGCTCAATGTACCGTTGATGTGCTGCATGGTCAAAGCGCTCGCATTTATAGCAGCACCGATATTATGGGTGTTGAGATTGGTGGCGCATTAAAAAACATCATTGCCATCGCCTGTGGCGCATCGGACGGCTTGCATTTAGGGACGAACGCCCGAGCCGCACTAATCACCAGAGGCTTAGCCGAAATCCAACGTATTGGCATGGCGCTAGGTGGTGATGCCGCAACCTTTTCAGGGCTGACCGGCTTAGGTGACTTAGTCCTAACAACTACCGGCGATTTATCCCGCAATCGACAAGTTGGTCTGGCTATAGCCAAAGGCATCCCCTTGGATCAAATTTTAGCCTCAGGTCTCACTGCCGAAGGAGTACGCTGTGCTCAGGCAGCCCTAACCCTTGCCGAACATCATCAGATTGACGCGCCCATTACCCAAGCCGTCTGTGATGTCTTATTTCATGACTTACCCCCTCTAGAGGCCGTGCAACAACTATTACGTCGTGTTGCACGCTTAGAAAACTCAACGTATTAAGAGAGAACAATGCGTATTACTTCTTTTCCAAAACGTCTAGCCGTCGCCTTAGGCGGTACATTGGCTGCCGTCGCCCTCAGCACTTCAGCTCTTGCGGCTGACTGGCCCACTAAAACCATTCAAATGGTGGTTCCTTTTCCTGCGGGCTCATCGCCAGACATTTTGGCTCGCACTCTGGCAGAGCCGATGTCAAAAGAATTAGGTCAAACCATCATTGTCGAAAACAAACCGGGTGCAGGCGGCAACATTGGAACACGCTATGTCTCAAAGGCTAAACCCGATGGCTACACCATGTTATTGACCATCAATGGCCCCATGGTGACTGCCCCCACCCTGTATAAATCGTTAGGTTATGACCCGTTAGTGGACTTACAACCCATTTCCTTGGTGGGTACAAGCCCCAACGTCTTGATTGTGCCAGCTAATTCTCCTGCTACGACCTTACAAGAATTCATCGAATTAGCAAAAAAAGAAAAAGGGGGACTTAACTACGGTTCTGTTGGCCCAGGTAGTGCGTCTCATTTAAGTATGGCAATGCTAGAAAACCAAGCCGGTATAGAGCTTGCCCATATCCCTTATAGTGGTTTTCCACAAATTATTTCAGCCGTAATTGCTGGTGATATTCAAGGGGCTTTTATGGTACCAGGCATTGCCATGCCACAGGTTAGCTCAGGTAAAGTACGTGCTTTAGCAGTGACTAGCCTCGAAGAAAGCGAATTAGTCCCTGGCATGCCTGCCGTAGCAAGTAACGCTGGCTTTGAAGACTTTGAGGCCATTTCTTGGGATGCCCTGTTCGTACCCGCAGGCACACCGGCTGAAATCGTCGCTAAATTAAATGACCTCACTAAAGAGGTCTTAGCCCGCCCAGAAATCCAAGAGCGAATCCGCGCCCTTTACTTCACCCCTGAGTTCTCTACCCCTGAAGGCATGACAGAACGCATCAAGGATGAAAAAGTTCAGTGGGATAAAGTCATCGAACGATTACAATTATCGCTAGACTAAACCCCACCCACGTAATCGCACTGACGCCATGCCTCAAAGACGGTGATGGCGACGGCGTTGGATAGATTTAGGCTGCGCTGCTCTGGGAGCATGGGCAGACGCAGCCGTTGTTTAGGCTCGAATAAGGCCACCTGATCGACGGTTAAACCGGCGGTTTCGCAGCCGAACACAAACACATCCCCGTCCTGAAATACATGACCACCTATAAGCGTAGAGCTTTTAGTGGTCATCGCAAAACAACGATCAGCGGCAGCGCCTATCTGTGCTAACGCGGTTGGTAAATCAGGGTGAATCTGGACACGAGCCCACTCGTGATAATCCAAACCCGCGCGCTTTAATTTGCTGTCCTCTAGTTTAAAACCCAGCGGTTCGACCAAATGCAAATGCGCCCCCGTATTCGCCGCTAAGCGAATCACATTACCGGTATTGGGGGGGATTTCAGGGGAAACTAAAACAATATGAAACATAAAAAGAACTACATTATCCACGGCACTCGTGCCAAAGCTACGCCATATACCTGCTGTACGCCCTGCTGCAAAGCGCACTGAGCCGCGCCATGCAGCGTGCTGCCTGTGGTGAATACATCATCAACGAGCAAAAGCGTTGAGGGAATATCCGCAGACTGCCATACAAAAGCGTGCTGGGCATAGTGCCTACGTTGTTGTTGGGTGCGGTGTTTTTGAGCGTTACTCTCTTTGTGATCCTGAAAACCAAAGACGCCATACGCCAAGGTCAACCCCAAAGGCCGAGCTACATACCGAGCTAACTCGGCAGCCGGATTAAAGCCCCTTTTATTTAACGCATGTTGACGTGAAGGAATATATGCCACTACGGTGTCTGGGGGCAATGCCCAACCATCACGTAAAATCGACAACAACATCATACGAGCCAATACCGGAGCCAGTCGTAATTGATGGCGCTCTTTAAAGCGCCAGATCAAACTATCCAAAGGCATCATATAGTCAAAGGCTACTGCCAACTGCTGTAAGGCAAAGGGGGCATCTAGACACGACTGGCACTCAGAGACTTCGCGCGCCACACCACCTAATTGCGCTACTTTACACCTTTGGCAACGCCAACGCACCTGTTTATAACGATAATGCCAATCATCAGTACAGCCCACGCACAACCCGCCACCCTGAGTGCGCCCATTACACAATACACAGGCCGTGGGTATCTGAGTACGTAGTGCATCTAACCAAAGTAACGGATGCCAGCGTTCGCTTGAGAATAGGAAATCAGCCATAATATGCCTTTAGGTATTTGCTTGTTAACCAAAGGTGGACCTCTACATGCCGCAATCGCGCCCCATCAACCCCGATCACGTTCGTCTGCAATTTAACCGTCGCGCTCCGTTGGATGCGGCACAATTTTTATACGGTGAAATTGCTCAGCGCATGCTGTCCAGACTGTCCTATATGACCCTACAGCCCGCCCAAATACTGGATGCTGGCTGCGGTGCAGGTCACGCCATCGACCCATTACGGGCCAGATATGTGGATATGGATTATGTGGGTGTAGATCACAGTCCCGCCTTACTTGCTGTGGCAGAGCAGCGCCACTCGCATCAGCCTAGTCTATGGCAAAGATTGCGAAAAACCACGCAAAAAACCCCGATATTCGTAGAAGCCGACATGGCTAAAACGAGCCTAGCTGCCCAATCCTTTGATTTAATTTGGTCGAATTTAGCCCTGCATTGGCACCCTGAGCCACATGCGGTCATCGAAGAATGGCGCCGCCTTTTACGCCCCGATAAATTATTATTATTTTCGACATTTGGGCCTGCGACCTTAATTGAATTACGCAACGCCCTACACGCCGCAGGTATCCGTACCGCGACGATGGAGTTTGTCGATATGCATGATTATGGGGATTTATTATTGCAGCATGGCTTCAGTGACCCCGTCATGGATCAGGAAATCATTACCCTGACCTATAAATCGGCTGAAAGTCTATTAGCTGATGTACGAGCTTTAGGCGGCAACCCGCACCCCGCCCGACGGGTCATTGGACGCGCTGACTATTTAAAACTAATCCAAGCACTGGAGAGTCAACGACACATGGACGGCACGATTCATTTAAGCATAGAGGTGGCCTACGGCCATGCTTGGCGTACCGCCATACAAAAACAGGGTAATGAAATCCATATCCCTATTTCGAGTATCAAACGCAAAAACTAAGACTGCTGACGGCGACGCGCAGACGCATCAATACCCAGTTGTTTTAGCTTGCGATACAAGTGCGTGCGCTCTAGACCGGTGCGTTCAGATACCCGTGTCATGCTGTAGTTTTCGCGGGCTAGATGGTATTCAAAGTAAATACGTTCAAATTCATCACGCGCCTCGCGCAGCGGTAGCTCTAGGGATATAGAGCCTAAATAGGACTCATCCTGAGGCTGCGTTGGCACCACCGGCGCAGCCATTGCGGGCGTAGCTGGATTTGTGCGTGCCGCATTTTGCACCACGTTTTTTGGAACTGCCACGGTACGCTCAAGACCGGTTGCAACGGCCTCAAGTAATTTTTGCATGGCAATCGGTTTTTCGAGAAAGTCCACCGCCCCAATGCGTGTGGCTTCCATGGCGGTATCTACCGTAGCGTGCCCGCTCATCATAATTACAGGCATGTCTAACAGACCTTGGGCAGCCCACTCTTTGAGTAGGCTTACACCATCGGTGTCAGGCATCCAGATGTCAAGCAGGACTAATTCAGGACGCCCGCGTAAACGCGCCTCGCGTGCCTGAGCAGCATTTTCTGCCACCTCTACGGAGTGACCCTCGTCGTATAGAATTTCCGACAAGAGTTCACGGATACCGATTTCGTCATCAACTACCAGAATTCTGGCCATAACCCGTCCCTACGTTCTTTTTAGGCATTATCACTGCCCTCGGATTTATTATGCAGTGTTTGCGTCGTATTGGCTAGGCGCGTAAACAAAATTGATATACGCGCGCCCCCTTCTTGGCGGTTTGCTATATCAATTTTACCGCCATGCTCTTCGATTATTTTCTTAACTATAGCAAGACCTAAACCGGTCCCTGTTGATTTGGTTGTGATGTATGGCTCAAACACCCGAGCCAAAATCGCCTCATCAAAGCCAGCCCCGTTATCGGATACGACTAATCGTACCGCAGACTGAGCATTTTTGTTATCTGCCTGAGTTAAGCTGGTGCGTACTACTATACAGGGATTCTGCTGCGTCTCGTTCTGTTCTAAGGCATCCGTCGCGTTACTAAGCAAATTATGGATAATCTGACGTAACTGCGTAGGATCACCCTCAACCATAGGTAGACCATCATACAGGCTGATTTGTAACTGCACACGCTGATTTTCAGCAGATGTTTGGGTTATCGGGTCCCACCCATATAAACTGAGTACCTCTGTGATTAGCGCATTCACATCCACGGCTTGCATCTGGGCAGGTGGGGTACGGGCATATTCACGGAAATCCTCGACCATTTGTTTTAATGAGGCGACCTGATTCACAATTGTATTCGTCGCACGGGTCAGCATACCCGCGTCTCGCTCGTCTAGTTTATCAACTAATTTTAACGCAAGACGCTCTGCTGACAACTGGATAGGCGTTAAGGGGTTTTTAATCTCGTGCGCCAAACGACGCGCGACCTCGCCCCAAGCGACTAATCGGTTCGCTGAAATCACATCACTAATGTCATCAAAGACGACCAAATAGCCATTGCGCTGACCATCAACAAACAAAGACGTACCCCGCGCTAATAACGTAATCGTCGTTGGTTCTACATCGTGTGAAGTAGAAATTTGTGTCTCAAACTGCTGTTGCCAATGCTCGCGTTCGGACTCGACCGCCACATGAGAAGCAAATGCATCACGTATATGATGGTCAAAATCCATGACGGCATCATTAAGGTTTAATCGCTGACCTAATAGTTCGGCTAAATTTACCTGCAAGATACGCTGCGCACCCTCGTTAAAACGTGTCAGTCTAAAGCCCTCGTCAAACACCAGCACACCGGACGAAAGATGGCTTAGAACGGACTCTAAATACACATTCGAGCGCTCAAGCTGGCGACGGTTGTTTTCTACCATACGACGCGCCTCTGCCAGCTGTCTAGTCATCGCATTAAAAGAACGGGTTAGCTGGCCTACCTCGTCATTGGCGGGAGGCTCAGGCAACGCCCGGTAATCACCCACCCCTACAGCCTGCGTCCCACCAGCTAGCGTTAACAACGGACGCACTAAACGCCGCGACAAAGCAATCGCTGCTGCGACAGCAGCAAACACAGCCAGCACTAAGGCTAAGGTCAAGGTCAGGCTGTAGAGCTTGCGTAGGCCGACTCGGGATAAGGCCAGCTCTTGGTAGTCACTGTACCCTTGTTGGACTTGACTGGCATGGCGCGCTAGTTTTTCGGGAACAGGTTGAATCACCTGCACCCACCGTTTATCTGGGTTAATCCCATACTGTGCTAATGAGTTTTCATTGCCTTTTAGCGGCAACACCACCCGTAACCGTAACCCCATTTCATTGGCGCTGAATTCGTCTACCTCTGCGGCGGCGTACTCATTGCCCACGCGCAGTTGATTGATGACCTGCTGCGGCGGCATATCGGGCATCAACACCGCATAATTTGACGAAGAAAAAGCCAGCAAACGCCCTGATGCCGTAAAGACCATGGCATCACTGACCCCCGAGCCTTCGCGTAATGTACTGAGGATTAAGGCCACATCGCCCTGACTGTCTTCGATATTAGTGGCTAGCTCTTTGGTACGTTTTTTTAAATCATCGAGCTGTTGATCTAAGGCGGCACGGCCTAAATTTAGACCGGACTCTAGGGCCGTATCCACACGCACATTAAACCAAGACTCGATGGACTTAGACAAAAACTGCACCGATAACAGATAAATCAATGCACCGGGAATAATGCCGATCAGCGTAAAAGACCACGCAAAACGCGCCGTCATTCTGGCACCAAACTGGCGACGGCGTATTTGTCGCCACAGACGCAGCATTAAGATCAGCACCCATGAAATTAACGCCAACGCCAACACCATGTTTAACACCAGCAGCAAGTCATAGTGCTGTGCAAAACGAGACGCATTCGCGGTTGACCAAACCAATAGGGCTAATAGCGCAACCGCACTGATGGCGGCTACGAATAAGGCCAGACGTAGCGCCCAGCGCACTAAGGTTGGAGCTCGTCGGCGTAAAAGGTGAAGTTTTTCCATGGAGTAGCCAAAGACCAAGAGCGCCCATTTAGCGCATCGACCTGTAGAGGACGAGTTAAGAGTGAGGTATCTAAACGCAGCCGGATACGCCCTTGATAGTGTTGAGACGGATCTAAATCAATGGCATAGGCCACGGCCCAATTACGGATATGACGCATGGGGTATAACGCATCTGATAAGGAGGATTCAGGCCATAATAAATCACCCGCCCCGACTCGCCATTGGCGGGTCAAGGCGTTGTAAACCACTCGCCATGTCTGACTTTCTTTGACCTCTGTTTTATCAAACCACCACCAACGGCTGCGCCTGATTTCCACATCTGCTGTAAAATGAAGTGGTACGCCCTTTAGGGCTGCCTCTCGCATCTCGTCGGATAACTCAAACGAAATATCCGCATTGATATAGAGCTTTCCATCTGCAATGGTCGGCGTAACCGCCGTGACCTTTTCAGACAAGTCTGGCTCGGTGGCATCGGCCCAAATAAGACCGGACGCACTGCCATAAAAAAGCAGTGACAAACAAAACCATCTTAGTATGCGTAGCCAGCTCATGAGTTACCTACGTATCGTTAAGCGTTAACTGCGCTTTTGTAACAGCGCATAATAGAAACCATCCCCTCCGGCTTGATCGGGTGTGTCTAAGGCGGGTAAAACCTGACGCGGTGAACTAGGCAGTAAAACCGCATCGGTTTGACGAGCCATAAAGCGATCAATTTGGGCTTGGCCTTCGGCGGGGAAAATCGAACAGGTGACATACAATAAATGCCCACCCGGTTTAACCACCGACCACAGTTTTTGTAGAATTTCGGCTTGTAACGCCGCCGTCTTTAGCACATCGGTATCGCGGCGTAACCAGCGTATATCTGGGTGACGACGTACAATCCCCGATGCGGTACACGGCACGTCAGCCAATACCGCGTCAAAAAGCTCGCCATCCCACCAAGCATCCAGATTTTGGGCAAAAGCGGCTTTTACCTGTACCTGATCATTGTTTAAACCTAAACGTTCTAGGTTTTCGGTCACACGCTGCAAACGAAGCGCATCTGAATCCAACGCCACCAGCTGCACATCGGCACGCTCTAGTAAGTGGGCCGTTTTACCACCCGGTGCGGCACAAGCGTCTAAGACACGCATCCCATCGGTAACAGGCAAGAGGCGGCCTGCAATTTGTGCAGAGGCGTCTTGTACCGACCACCAACCTAAATCAAAGGCCGGTATCTGATGAACCGGCCTGGCTTGCGCCAATACCACCGTATCATGTCCGGGCGACCACGCCGTAATATCGGCCTGTTCCAACAAGGCTAACATACGCGGAACCGAGCAACGACGCTGATTAACACGTAGCGTCAACGGAGCCGGAATATTGGCAACCGTTAAGATATTTTCCCAATCATGGGGGTAGGATTTTTGTATGGCTTTAATCCACCACATCGGATGATTCCAACGGGCTGTTGGTTTTTGTAAAGCACGCTCAATGAGTTCAGCCCGTTCACGAATAAAACGACGTAATACGGCGTTTAATAACGGTTTAAACTGACGCATATCAGGCTGCGACTGAGCCGCCTCTACGGCCTGATCCACAATCGTATGTACCGAATACACAGGGGCGTCGGGCCGATCCGCGAATGCGTCTTTATCTGCCTGAAACTGCACCGCCACATCAACTAACAATAATGACTGCAACAGCAACGCATCAAATAGAGCATCTTTGGGCTGACGAGGTACGACTAAACGACGTAGCTCTTGGGCGAGCCCTAAATGACGCAAACTATAAAAGCTGTGGGCTTGGGCGGCGGCGCGCACCGCTGGTGGGGTATGAGCAAGGCATTCGGTTAGCGATGCCCCATTTAATACATCATGAATATGATGAGCCGAGGCAAGCAAAACCTGAGCTAAAGCGGGCTGGTTGGCGGTAGACATGAGAACAGATGAGAACGAAAAGAGAGCCAACTTGGCAAAAACTGCAACACTACTAACTTTAGCATTATTTAGCCTATTGGTACGACCTTATAGAACAGAGAAATGGGAAACCCAACATGATTAGCCGTCACCAAACCCCGTCTATTACGGCCCTGCAATGCTTTGAAGCGGCTGCCAGACACCTTAGCTTTACCCTAGCCGCCCAAGAACTACACCTGACCCAAAGTGCGGTCAGCAAGCAAATCGCCCAGCTAGAGGCCAGCCTGCATACACAGCTATTTAGCCGTATCCGTAAACGCTTAACCCTTAGCCCAGCCGGAGCGCGCTATTTAGTCCATACCCACCGTATCTTAGAATCCATTGAACAAGCCTCTTTGGAAATGCTCAGCCATGACATCGAAACAGAAACCTTAACCATTGCGGCACACCCGAGTTTTGGGGCGTATTGGCTAATCCCTTATCTAAGTGGATTTTATCAATCGCACCCGCACATAGAACTGCTATTTGTGGATTTATTACAACCGCAAGAACGTATCCATACCCAGTGTGATGTGGCCTTTTTATTTGGCCAAGGCAACTGGGAGGGCGTCAACGCCTTAAAGCTATTTGATGAGGGCATGATTGCCGTTTGTTTACCCGACCTACAGCCCGAATTACAGGCTACCTCTACCCCACACCCCAAAGCCACCACCTTAATCCAATGTGGCTCCAGACCCAGTGCGTGGCATCAATACTTTTTAGAACAGAACTTAGACCCCACGTACAGCTACCACGGCCCACGTTTTGCTACCTGGTCTGCCTGTATCCAAGCCGCATTAAGTGGTTATGGCGTGGCCTTAGTGCCGCATTTTTTAGCCGCCCCTGCGCTGGCTGAGGGCAAATTAGTTCGCCCTTGGGACTATGAGCTAGCCAGCCAAGGCTCTTATTACCTGACCTATGCCGAACACGAAGCCAATGAGCCTGCTCTGCGTCAGTTTATTCATTGGATCAAAGCGAACCCCTGTATCAAACCCGCAGATCATTCCATTTAGGAATGATCTTATCCATTTATTTCGTTTGCCAGAGAGGGGAAATTTTGGTGTGATCTTAGCCTGACGGCTTTGGTTGAAGCCGAATAAAAACACAGGAGACAGCATGACCATCAGCACGCAAATTAGCCCCGCATTATCAATCGTCCACCCGATCACCTTAGACCACGGTAAAAATGCCCGTGTCTGGGATACGGCTGGTCGAGAGTACATTGATTTTATTTGCGGCATCGGCGTGTTGAACGTGGGCCACTGTCACCCTCAGGTCGTGGAAGCCATCATTCAACAAGCCCAAAAGATGACGCATTACGCCTTTAATGCCGTACCGCATCAGCCCTACAGCCAGTTGATGGACGCCTTGGCGCAGTTTATCCCTACCCAAACACCCCTAATGGGTATGCTGACCAATAGCGGGGCTGAAGCCACCGAAAACGCCTTAAAAGTGGCACGTTTTAACACAAAGCGATCTGCCGTCATCGCCTTTGATGGTGCTTTCCACGGTCGCACACTGGCCGCACTAAATTTAAATGGTAAAGTCGCCCCCTATAAAACCGGTTTAGGGGCTTTACCCGGCCCCGTTTTTCATATCCCTTTTCCTAGCCCCGATAACGGCGTCAGCGCCCAAACAGCTATTGCCGCCTTACAGCGTTTAGGCCAAATCGAAATTGGCTTTGATGAGGTCGCCGCTATTATTGTGGAACCCGTACAGGGCGACGGCGGATTCCAAGCCCTAGACCCCACCTTTGCCACCTACCTACGCCAGTTTTGCGACCAGCATGGCATTGTGTTGATTCTGGATGAAATCCAATCCGGCTTTGGGCGCACAGGAAAACGCTTTGCGTTTGAGCATTTAGGCATTGAACCTGATATTCTATTATTAGGTAAAAGCATCGCCGGGGGGATGCCCTTGGGGGCCATGATGGCCAAAGCCCACCTCTTTGACAGCATGCCCAAAGGCAGCTTAGGTGGCACGTATTCAGGCAACCCCGTGGCGTGTGCTGCTGCCTTACAAATTATTGAGTTACTCAGCGACGACGCCCGCCTAAATCAATGGGCCACTGACTACGAAAGCACCGTGCTACGTCATTACCAGCAATGGAAAGACCAAGGCATCGCCATCGTCGGTAAATTAACCGGTATTGGCGCCATGCGCGGCATCGAACTCTGCCACCCCGATGGTCGCCCCGGCACTGCTGAACTCAGCCACATACTCAATCAAGCCCGTGAACAGGGTCTGCTATTAATGCCTAGCGGCGCTAACCGTCATATCATTCGTCTATTAGCCCCGCTTACCATCGAAGCAGACACTCTCAATCAAGGGTTAGATATATTGGGGGCCTGCTTAGCCCATTGCTAAGGACACCATGAAACACATTGCCTTACTACCCGTACCTGCTACGCCCGAAGCCCGTTCTTATGCTGATTTTTTAGTAGAACTAAAAAAACAAGGCTTCAAAGGTGAAATCGAGTCTGATTACGCAAAACGCGTTGTCTTTGCGACGGATAACTCTGTCTATCAACGCCTGCCACAAGCCTCGATTTTCCCTCGTCACACCGAAGACTTGATCTGTGTGGCACAACTGGCAGCGCAAGACCGTTACCGCAGCGTCATATTAAGTCCACGCGGGGGCGGTACAGGTACGAATGGGCAATCATTAACTGACGGCATCATCGTTGATCTATCACGACACATGAATCAAATTTTGCATATTGACGCGCGGGAACGCACCGCCATTGTGCAAACCGGTGTCGTCAAAGATCAATTAAATGCGGCCCTCAAACCCTATGGCTTGTTTTTTGCGCCGGAACTGTCTACCTCGAATCGCGCAACCCTTGGCGGCATGATTAACACCGACGCCAGCGGTCAAGGCAGCTGTACCTATGGCAAAACCCGAGACCATGTACTAGGACTAAAAACCGTGCTGTTAGGCGGTCAGGTCTTAGACACCTTTGCTATCCACACACACGAACTACCGACCTTTAAAGCAGATAAAGACGTCGGGCAAATCTATAGCCTGATTGATGAATTGGTCACTACCCATGCCCAAGCCATCAAAGACACCTTTCCACCACTAAACCGTTGTTTAACTGGTTATGACCTACCTCATATCAAGGAAAATGACGAATTCAACCTAAATAACGTGTTATGTGGTTCAGAGGGGTCTTTGGGATTCATCACCGAGGCAAAATTAAATCTGCTACCGATCCCCACTGAGCAAATTTTAGTCAATGTGCGCTATGCCGACTTTCAGGCGGCCTTACGTGACGCTAAAACACTCATGGAGCTTAAACCGCTATCCATCGAAACCGTGGACTCAACGGTATTGGAATTAGCACAACAGGATATTGTCTGGCTCAGCGTAGCCAGCTATTTTCCTGAAAATAAAGACAACACACCCACCCGTGGCATTAATTTAGTGGAATTCGCTGGCAATGACATTGCCGCACTACAACAACAAGTTGATGCCTTTATCCGTCACTTAGACACAGACCAAAGCGTAGTTCGTCTGGGCTATACCCAAGCCATAGGCGCTAAACAGGTCAATACCGTCTACGGCATGCGAAAACGTGCTGTTGGTTTACTGGGAAATGTCCAAGGCGAGGTGCGACCCCAACCCTTTGTCGAAGACACGGCTGTCCCCCCAGAAAATCTCGCCGACTTTATTGTCGAGTTTAGGGCGGTATTAGATGCCGCCAACCTACGCTACGGCATGTTTGGTCACGTTGACGCGGGCGTACTCCATGTGCGCCCCGCCTTAGACATGAAAGACCCCGACCAAGCCGCGCAAATCCGCCCCATCACCGACAAGGTGGTCGAGCTAGTCCATAAATACGGCGGCGTCCTGTGGGGCGAACACGGCAAAGGCTTACGTTCTGGCTATGCACCGAAATTTTTTGGTGAACTCTACCCCGTGTTGCAACAGATCAAAGCGCTGTTTGATCCGCATAACCAGTTGAATCCGGGCAAAATTGCCACCCCCTCTACCCAGCCCAATGCCGCCCTATTAGCGGTGGACGAGGTGGACTTCCGTGGTGATTTTGACCGCCAGATCCAACCGTCGAACTGGCAACAGTTTGACTCTGCCGTGTACTGCAATGGCAATGGGGCCTGCTATAACTACGACCTAGACGACGCCATGTGTCCATCGTGGAAAGCCACCCGCGACCGCATGCACTCGCCCAAAGGACGCGCTTCGGCAGTGCGCGAATGGTTACGCCTCCAAAATAACCAGGGCGTTGACCTAAGCCAATACCACGCCCCCACGGGTGTATTCAACCAAGCCAAACAACTGGCGCAGAAAATACGATTTAGCTGGAACTCGCCACGTCACAAAAAACAAGACTACTCACATCAGGTCTACGAGGCCTTGGACGGCTGTTTATCCTGCAAATCGTGTGTAGGGCAATGCCCGATTAAAGTCAACGTACCTGACTTTAAAGCCAAGTTTTTACACCTCTACCACAGCCGCTACCTGCGTCCGCTCAAAGACTATGCGGTGGCGTCCTTAGAATACGCCCTGCCCTATGCCGCCAAAGCCCCAGCCGTCTATAACGGCCTGATGCAACAAAACTGGCTACAAAAAGCGCTAACGAACACGATTGGCCTGAGCGATATTCCGTTACTGCACGACACCAAATGGGATCAGCTATTGAACCGATATGGGGCGCAGCTGGCGACCGTTAACGCCTTGTCCAGCCTAACTGCCGAGCAAAAGCAAAACAGTGTGGTACTGGTACAAGACGCCTTTACCCGCTATTTTGAAACCCCCGTCTGGGAGGATTTCTTAGCCCTCTTGCATCAACTGCAAGTCCGTATCTTTATTGCGCCTTTTATGCCCAATGGCAAGCCATTACAAGTCCACGGCTTTTTAAATGCCTTTAAAAAACAAGCCCAGCGCCATGCCAAACTGTTAACGAGCTTTAGCGCACAAGGCGTCAAACTGGTGGGCATTGATCCCGCCATGACCTTGGTGTATAGA
Organism: uncultured Paenalcaligenes sp.; assembly: GCF_947630565.1. Taxonomy (NCBI): domain Bacteria; kingdom Pseudomonadati; phylum Pseudomonadota; class Betaproteobacteria; order Burkholderiales; family Alcaligenaceae; genus Paenalcaligenes; species uncultured Paenalcaligenes sp. The sequence goes on along the minus strand of NZ_CANRIC010000014.1, from coordinate 1,510 downwards.
CAGGAATACAAACAGGCCCTAGAGCCTGAAATGACCGCACCCACCGTCGCATTACCCCAAGAATGGCTGCACGACTGGCTTAGCGCCCAAGGCATCACCCCACACGCAGACAGCAATGACCCCGCAAAAACCTATCACCTGCTTGGGCATTGCACAGAAAAAACCACCGCACCACAGGCGGCGGCTTTATGGCGTGATGTGTTTGCCCTATTTGGGTTAAATCTGGTGAATCTTGCCAGCGGCTGTTGTGGCATGGCGGGAACTTACGGTCACGAAAGCCAGCACCGCGACACCTCTGCCACCATTTACAGCCAATCATGGCAGCCCATCGTGGCGCGCCACGGCTCCAGTGAACGACTGCTGGCGACGGGATACTCGTGCCGCAGCCAAGTTGAACGCTTTAGCCAACAAAAAATTCAACACCCCTTACACATCCTAAAACAACACAGTAGTCTGTTACGACCCGAGGAGACTTTGTCATCATGAGCAACACCCCTTTTGTTAGCCCCAGCCAGATCCGCGCCCAGTTCTCTGCCGCCATGTCCGCCATGTATAAAAATGAAGTTCCTCTGTATGGTGAACTCATGGATTTAGTGTCTGATGTGAACCAGCACTGCTTAGACAATGACGCGGCGTTGCATCAACACCTTGCCAACACCCAAGAGCTAGCGCGCTTAGACGAAGAACGTCATGGGGCAATTCGGGTAGGCACAGCGAATGAACTACACACCATTCGCCGTCTATTTGCCGTGATGGGGATGTTTCCGGTGGGTTACTACGATTTAGCCCCTGCCGGTGTGCCGGTGCATTCCACCGCCTTTAGAGCCCTGCACGAAGACGAACTAAAACAAAGCCCATTCCGTGTCTTTACCTCGTTATTGCGCCTAGAGCTGATTGATAACGAAGCCCTACGTGACGAAGCCGCCGCGATTTTAGCGCGCCGCCGCATCTTTACCGATGGCGCCTTAGCCCTCATTGAAAAACACGAACAACAAGGTGGATTAGACGCCGCCGATGCAGAGCAATTTGTACAAGAAGCCCTAGAAACATTCCGCTGGCACACCGACGCCACCGTCACCAGCGCGCAATACGATGCCCTACATGACCAGCACCGCTTGATTGCTGACGTGGTGGCCTTTAAAGGCCCTCATATTAACCACCTGACCCCGCGCACCTTAGACATTGATGCCGTCCAAGCGCAAATGCCCGCGCGTGGCATCAGCCCCAAAGCCGTGATCGAAGGCCCTCCGACCCGTAAACACCCGATTTTGCTACGCCAAACAAGCTTTAAAGCCTTAAATGAATCTGTGCGCTTTACTGACCAAGACGGCGCAGACTTAGGCAGCCACACCGCCCGCTTTGGTGAAATTGAACAGCGCGGCGCAGCCCTTACGGCTAAAGGTCGTGACCTGTATGACCAGCTATTGGCAGCCACACGCGACGAGATGGGCGGCGCCCCCACCGAATCCAATGCACAGCGCTACTACCAGACCCTAGAAAAGCATTTCAG
>NZ_CANRIC010000013.1:0-43926 GCF_947630565.1 uncultured Paenalcaligenes sp. | reverse complement strand
TGGACAGATGGACCCGGTCATAGACGCTGAGCAATTAGAGCGCAAAGGCATTTCACCCACTACGGGTCCAGCCGTTGCTCAAGCACCTCTCAGCCCCCTGAGCCAACAAGCCTTTAACAACTTTCGTAGTGCGATCTCCTCCCATGATCCGATTTACTTTATTGTAGGCTCAGAACCCAAAGCGAATGCTCGCTTTCAAATCAGTTTTAAATACCGACTCTTTAATACCGAAAATGAGAAAGAGGCCAAATTTCATAATCATTTGTACCTTGCCTACACACAACGCTCTTTATGGGATTTAAGCTCTGACTCCATGCCCTTTGTTGATACCACTTACAACCCTAGCTTGTTCTGGCGCAAAGAAAAACTATGGCAAAATGAAAACAGCCCCTTTTACTTTGGCTTAAACACGGGGGTAGAGCACGCGTCAAATGGCAAAAGTGGGGTCGACTCACGCTCTATCAATGACGTATTTATCCAGCCAGAATTTAACTATGTCTTTGGTGGTGGCAGCACACTGAGCTTTATGCCCCGCTTTAAATCCTATTTCGCTGTTAGCAGTGATAATGCAGACTACAAAGACTACATGGGTAATGTGGCATGGCAGCTTCGCTGGCAACAAGAACATGGTCTATCTGTAACAGGTGCTTATCAGCAGGGCAAGCAAGGACGCAAAACATCTCAAGTTGATGTATCTTGGCCATTGCAACGCACCCCATTGAATATGAACGGTTATTTATACGCGCAATTCTATAGGGGCTATGGCGAAACCTTGTTGCATTACAATCGTCGCAGTCAGTCTCAAGTGCGTTTTGGGATTGCGCTAACCCCCTAAAACGAAGCTATTCATTATATTTTCATGAAAAGCTTGCTTTTTTATTTTAATGCGTGCTATAGTTAAATCTTTCGGGGCGTAGCGCAGCCTGGTAGCGCATCTGGTTTGGGACCAGAGGGTCGTAGGTTCGAATCCTATCGCCCCGACCAAATTTCTCAAAGAAAATCAAGGACTTAAGCGATAAAACGCCTAAGTCCTTTTTTCTTTTGTATGGACTTTGGTAGTTTTTTGGTAGTTTGCTTTATTTAATGCATGACATCACTCAAGACACACAACTCTTCAGCTATCCGCTCAAATTCATACTACACTAGATGAATTCGTTGTATGTCTTATGACGCTACAACACACTCTAGCAACTAAGTACCGAAGATTGATATGGATTGTTTACACCATGGCAACTCTCACCCAAAGCCACGCTTTGCGGTGCTGACCGAAGCCTTAGACCACATCAGCCATCGTCTCGCTCGCGCGGAGTTATTCGCAGCGGGCTCTTTTATGGCTTTTATTTTTTTGTTATTGCTAATCAATATCATTACGCGTCTTAATAGCAATTCCCTTTACTGGATTGATGAGGCGGCTGTAACGAGCATGGTTTGGATGGCACTCTTATCGGCCTCTGCCGGTATGCATTATCGATCGGCTATTGCTATCACCTTACTCAAAGATAAGCTTAGCCAACACAATCAACACCGACTACAGCTAGCGGTGGATCTCGTATTAATCAGTTTTTTCAGTTTCTTTCTGTATTTACTCTTTGTGATTTTTGACCCTTACGGCTTAATCATTATGCATGGGGTTGATCTGAATGCGTTTTCTAGCACTGAGTTTAATTTCTTATACGAAGAACCAACGATGACACTGGGGATTAAAAAATATTGGACATGGCTGATTTTGCCTATTTTTTGCATAGGCTCACTCATTCATTGCGTTGCAAACGTACTAAAGAGCATACAGTCGCTGCTTCTCAAAGGAGGCCGACATGGTAGCTGCTAGTTTTTTTGTTTTGCTTTTGTTAAGTGTGCCTATTGCCTTTGTTTTAGCCATTACAGCACTGGTCTATATCTATGCCTCCGAACATACGGTTTTACTTAGCTCCTACCCTCTGCAGTTTTTTGGTGGATTAGAGAACTATGGCTTATTAGCTCTACCTTTGTTTATCTTGCTGGGCGAATGCATGCACGAAGGCGGAATTGCTAGGCGACTTATGGCCGCTGCCGCCGCACTCATCGGCTCAGTCAAAGGCGGTCTAGCCTACATCAATCTGTTAGCTAATATGATGATGGCATCCATCCTAGGATCTACAGTGGCTCAGGTCACCATCATGACGCGTATTGCCGTGCCCGAAATGGAAAAAGCCGGTTATCCAAAAGATGTCTCTATCACGATCACAGCATTGGGAGGCTTACTAGCTCCCATTATTCCACCTTCTATGCTGTTTATTATTTATGGTGTTATCGCACAGATCTCAATTGGCGATCTATTTTTGGCAGGGATTATCCCCGGCCTCTTACTAAGCCTCGCTTTTCTTGCCATTATTGGCTGGTTGGCTCGTAAAAACAATTATCCCTACACACAACGTCAAACCTCGCATCAACGCCTGCATGCTCTACTGCATAGTTTGCCATCCGTAATGATACCCATTATCATTATCGGTTGTATTCTCGGAGGTATTGCAACGCCTACAGAGGCGGCTGTGATTGCCTGCTTGGCATCCATCTTGATTGGTAAGTTTATCTATAAAGAATTGAGTTTTTCTTTTATTGGTCCCGCCTTGGTCCGAGCCGCTCAAAACTGCGCAATTGTCCTGCTACTTATCGCCGCGTCTCAGGTATTTGGATGGGTTATTACCTTTGAAAACCTACCTATGCTTTTTTCAGATTGGGTTCAGCAGGTCGCACAAAGCCCCACTACCTTTTTATTCTTAATCGTGGCGGCCCTGCTGTTAATCGGTATGGTGATGGACCCAATCCCTGTCATTATTTTAGTCGTCCCTGTACTGCTGCCCGTTGCCACCAACATCTATCACATTGATCCCTTTCATTTTGGTGTGGTGCTGTGCTTGAGCTTAGTTCTTGGACTGTTAACGCCACCCATTGGATCCGCTTTATTCGTAGCCTCCTCACTGTCAGGAGTCAAAGCGGAGCGTATCGCCGTGCTTTCTATCCCTTATTTATTAGCGGCCATTGCTGTCATCGCACTCATTGTGCTCTTTCCAGCCCTAACCCTATTTTTTATTCATTAAGGACATCGTTGATTATGGTCACTCCTGCGTTTCAGCACATTGCCATTGTTGGTGGCGGAGTCATAGGAAATGGCTGGGCAGCCTATTTTGCTCTACGTGGATTGCGCGTCACTATTTATGATATCAATCCAGAAAATGAGCAACAGTTAGCCCAAATCTACGCTCAGGCAGAGCTCTTTATGCAACAAGCCGATCAAATCAAGCAAGGGGGCCATATTCGTTTTTGCCCTACCTTAGCAGAATGCTTACATGACGCCGAGTTAGTGATCGAAGCCTTACCCGAACAGCTAGAGCTAAAACAGCAGCAACTGACTCTAATCGAATCACTGATCCAGCCCGAAATACCTATTTACTCCAGCTCTTCCGGTATTAGCCCCTCGTTACTGCAGGCTAAGGCAATACATCCAGAACGTATTCTTGTCGCCCACCCCTGCAACCCACCGTACTTAATGCCTATGGTCGAACTGGTAGGCACGCCTATCACCGCAGAGTGTCATCTCACTCAGGCAGAGCAATTCTTTCAAGCAGTTGGTAAAAAAACGCTACGTTTGAATAAAGAGATCACAGGTCATGTGATTAACCGCTTACAAGCTGCCTTATGGCGCGAAGCCGTTTACCTTAGCACCAACGGTTATGCCAGCGTCACCGATGTAGAACGAGCCGTTACCGAGGGCCTAGGGGCCCGCTGGGCTGTTTGTGGGCCTACGATGATCTTTCACCTATCTGGTGGCGAAGAAGGTCTTACCGGCTTTATGAAACGCCTTGCTCCTGCTGTTGATAGTTGGTGGGATAGCCTCGGCACACCGCAACTTGATGAAAAAACTCAACACGAGCTAATTCAACAGTTCTCCGCCATGATTGGCCACAAAAACACAGCTAGCTTAGTGGCAGAACGCGATACAAAAATGCGCGATTTATTGCGTCTACAAGAGCAATAACCACCCTCAACCTATCCTATCTATTACAAGCAAAAGGACTCGTATGCGTAAACTATTTCTCTCTTTATTTGGTGGATTATGCCTTAGCACAGGCCTATTAGGCCAATCGGTTCAGGCTGCTGATATACGCTTAGGTTTAATCACTCCACCCTCTCACCAATGGTCAATTTCGGCCAATAATCTAGCCAAAGAAATCAAAGAAAAAACCAATGGCGACATGAATGTTCTTGTTTTTCCCTCGGGACAACTAGGCAACGAAGCCCAGATGTTGCAACAACTACAAAGTGGTGCGTTAGATATAGCGTTTTTAGTGGCAGGTGAAATTGCAAATCGGCGCCCAAGCTATGCGGCACTATTTGCGCCATATTTAGTTAATACTCCACAAGAGGTCAGCCAACTGCTACAAGGCGAAACCGCAACGACTATGCTGCAAGAACTCAATAGCTTGGGGCTTGTGGGATTGGGTTATGGTATGGCGGGTATGCGTCAAATTTTAATGCGCCAAGAGATTGAGTCCGTAGATCAACTAAAAGGCAAAAAAATCCGCACGATTCCTATTCAGCCTGAACTCGATTTCTGGCGAAAAGTTGGATCGGCGCCGACCCCTATGCCACTACCTGCCCTCTATGACGCCTTTGCAAATGGTCAAATTGATGGGATGCAAATTGACTTTGAGGGCGCTTGGAATGTGAAATACATTGATAATGCAAAAACCGTACTGCATTCATCACACATGATGCTACCGATGGTGGCCGTGGCCTCTGCGAAAAAATGGAATGCCTTGCCTGAAACTCAAAAAACATTACTTCAAACGACCATTTCAGCCCACTTAAATGAAATTATTTTGGCCTACGATAAAATCGACACAGACTACTTAGCACAAATTCAACGCACTGGTGTCAACATTATTGAGGTCAATGAAGAGTTCTTTGGCGATAGCATCGAAAACTGGTATAAAGAATGGCGTAAAAAATCACCCACATTAACGGCGCTTGAGGCAGAAGCCAACATAATCAAATCCCACTAAGCAAACACCATGTAGCTGGTGTTAGCGCAAAAAATCAGGTCGCTGAGCCAGCGCTGACATCAGCACTGGCTTGCTACCATCACCTAGGGCGCTATGGTCGCCCCTTGCTGCCCACTACGGCGCAATGACTCAGCCACAAAACCATTCTTTTTCATCTCTGCCAAAAAATCCGATACGTATGCCAAAGCCATATCTCGCCCTTTAGGTAAGGCCATTGCCTGATGAATGGCAGTAAAGTAGCCATCTAACACACGATAGCCCGCATAGTTCTGTGCAAACTCATCTAGTGTCTGGCGCACCCCCGCTACTGCATCCAAATGTTGCTCCATGAAACCATGAACAGCTGCCGCAGAAGTCGGTAATTTCACTAGCTCTGCCTGAGTAAGATGACGCGATAAAAAGAGGTCATAAGCAGCGCCCTGCCCCACAGCAATTTTGACCCCTTTACGATCTAGCTCATCCACTTGCATCCAGTCGGAATTATTTCTCACCATATATGTCCCCTCAATCAGCACATAAGCCTGTGTGAAATCAATTTTTTCACCACGCTTAGGATCAATAGCCATAAACGCAAGATCCCACGCATTCTCCTCCACAGCGTCAGCCACTTTTGCCGCTGCATCATAACTAATAAAACGTGGTACGACTCCTAAGCGACGCGCTAGCTCTCGGGCTAAATCTGCGGCAACCCCTAATGGGGCCCCATCCTTGCCACGTTGTGCTAATACCGTATTACCAAAATTAAGCGCCACTCGTAGCTCTCCCTGAGGGGCTAAACCAGTCATTACTGCCTGTACGTCTTGCATGCCTTTTGTCTCCATAAAAAAAGCAGCCCAAAGGCTGCTTTAATAAGGGGGTTGAATTCGGAGTTAACCGAATCGCCCTGTAATATAGTCTTCGGTTTCTTTACGTGCTGGCTTAACGAAGATCTGATCGGTCTCGCCAAACTCCATGAGTTCGCCTAGATACATATAAGCCGTGTAATCAGAACAACGAGCAGCCTGCTGCATATTATGCGTCACGATCAATACAGTATAGTCATTTTTTAGCTCAGTAATGAGCTCTTCTACTTTAGCTGTAGAGATCGGGTCCAACGCCGAGGTAGGCTCATCCAGCAATAACACCTCTGGTTTAATCGCGACCCCACGAGCAATACATAAACGCTGTTGTTGACCACCAGATAAACCATTACCACTTTGTTTGAGTTTATCTTTAACCTCATCCCACAAAGCGGCTTTGGTTAAGGCCCACTCTACGCGTTCATCCATCTCGCCTTTACTGAGTTTTTCAAATAAACGCACACCAAAAGCAATGTTGTCATAAATGCTCATGGGGAATGGTGTCGGTTTTTGGAAAACCATACCCACTTTGGCCCGAATCAAGGAGATGTCTAACTTAGATGTTAATAAGTTTTCACCATCTAATAGAATATCGCCCTCTGCACGCTGCCCTGGGTACAGCTCATACATGCGGTTAAAGGTACGTAGCAAGGTGGATTTACCACAGCCTGAAGGCCCAATAAATGCCGTCACCTTGTTTTCTTTGATGCTCATGTTAACGTTTTTAATCGCATGAAAATCACCATAATAAAAATTAAGGTTTTTCACTTCGATCTTATTACGTTCAATAGTAGGAGTGCTTTGCATAATCATATTTAGTAGAAAAAAGGCGACAAATTATTTATTGCGAAATAGCGAACGAGCAACGATATTAATCGTTAGAACAAACATCGTAATCAATACAGCACCAGCCCAAGCTAAACGGTTCCAGTCCTCAAAAGGACTTGCTGCATATTGGAAAATAACCACAGGCAGGTTAGCTAAAGGACCATTCATATTCAGTGACATGAACTGGTTATTTAGTGCGGTAAAGAGCAAAGGCGCGGTCTCTCCAGAAATACGTGCCACGGCTAGCAATACCCCAGTAATAATACCGGAACGAGCCGCACGGTAACTGATGTAGACCACAATACGCCACTGAGGGCAGCCTAACGCGGCGGCGGCTTCGCGCAAACTATTAGGCACTAATTGCAGCATGTTGTCCGTAGAACGAACCACCACAGGAATCACTAAAATAGCGAGAGCCAATGAGCCCGCCCAGCCAGAGTAATGCCCCACCTGAGCCACGTGTACAGCATAAATAAACAAGCCGATCACAATAGAAGGCGCAGATAACAAAACGTCATTTAAGAAACGAGTAGCAGGCGCTAACCAACCACGCTGACCAAACTCAGCTAAATAAGTGCCTGCTAAGATGCCAATAGGGGTTCCTATAATTGTCCCCATACCCGCCATCATAAAACTACCGAGAATCGCGTTTAACAAACCACCATCACCACCGGGTGGAGGTGTAGGCTGAGTTAACAATGTAAAGGATAACGCTGAGGCCCCCTTAACCAACAAGGTTAAGATAATCCAAAATAACCAAAACAAGCCGAATATCAACGCGATGACGGAAAGCGTCAACATAATGCGGTTAAATCGGTTTCGGCTACGAAATAAAGGGTTGTCCGCGTTTAAAACTGAAGAGTGTGAGTTTTGCATAGTTAAGCCGCTTATGATTTAGCACCTTCGTTCTTAGCCAAGCGCAACAACAGCACTTTAGAAATGGCCAATACCACAGTGGTAATTAAGAAAAGAATAAGACCGAGCTCAAGCAGTGCTGCTTTTTGCATACCACCGGCCTCGTTAAACTCGTTTGCAAGCGCAGAAGCAATCGAGTTTGAAGGTGCAAAAATAGAATTCGGTAGGTTAAAGGCATTACCAATCACAAAGGTCACTGCCATGGTCTCGCCCAATGCACGACCTAGACCTAGCATAACGCCACCAATCACCCCATTTTTAGTAAAGGGCAATACGACGCGCCACATGACTTCCCAAGTTGTGCTTCCTAGACCATAGGCTGACTCTTTGAGTAGCGGAGGCACGAGCTCAAACACATCACGCATGACTGCAGTGATAAAGGGAATGATCATAATCGATAAGATCAAGCCAGCGGTAAACACACCAATCCCAAAGGGAGGGCCTGCAAAGATAGTGCCTAGAACCGGTATTCCTTCGAATACGGAAATCAGATTAGGCTGAACATAACGTTGGAACAAAGGAACAAAAACAAATAAGCCCCACATACCATAAATAATGGAGGGGATAGCAGCTAGCATCTCAATGGCAGTCCCTAGTGGGCGACGAAGCCACACTGGCGACAGCTCAGTCAAAAACATCGCAATCCCAAAAGACACGGGTACGGCGATGAACAGGGCAATAGCTGAAGTAAAGACAGTCCCTACGATGGGTACTAAAGCACCGTAGTGATTATTAACTGGGTCCCACTCATTGGTCCATAAAAACGCGAGGCCATGAGCAGAAATAGATTCACGGCTACCGTAAATAAGCGATGCCATAATGGCAGCCAATAATACAAATACAAAAAACGCAAAACTTTTAGTTACGTTCTTGAATAAGACGTCTAACAAGACATTCTGATTAGGTTTCATGACAGCGTGTTTAATGAGTTGGTGATTTTTGCAAAAGCAGTATTGTCACACAACAAGACGGTACCACCAACATGAGATGGAACCGTCCTGTTTATTACCAACGTTTTGGCAATATATCTAGAGAATTATTTCCAGATAGCATTACCATCCTTGGTTTTGATTTCCTGAGTCCAAACCTGTTTAATCTGGTCTGTTACCTCTTTAGGCAAAGGCACATAGTCTAGCTCGGTAGCCATGTCCGCACCTTGGTCAAATGCCCAGTTAAAGAAGGTCAATACTGATTTTGCATTTTCAGGCTTATCTTGCTGTTTGTGCATCAAGATAAAGCTTGCCGAAGTCACAGGCCAAGAATCAGCACCAGGTTCATCAGTTAAAATAACACCCATGCCTGGCTCACTGTTCCAGTCTGCGTTGGCAGCAGCTGCAGCAAAGGTTTCTTGAGAAGGCTGTACAAATACGCCGTCTTTATTCTGCAACTGAGTCCACGCTAATTGGTTTTGTTTCGCGTAGGCATACTCTACATAACCGATGGAGTCTTTTAGCTGACGCACATAAGCGGCTACGCCTTCGTTACCTTTACCACCTTGACCTGTAGGCCATTTAACGGCTTTACCTTCGCCAACTTTCTCTTTCCAATCAGGAGACACTTTGGAGAGGTAATTAGTCCAGCCAAATGTAGTACCAGAACCATCAGAGCGATGTACCACTACAATGGATTTCTCTGGTAGTTTCAAATCACCGTTAAGCGCTTGAATGGCAGGATCATTCCATTTTGTGATCTTACCTAGGTAAATATCGCCAAGCACTGCGCCAGATAGCTTTAACTGACCTGGTTCGATACCATCGATATTCACGACAGGTACAGTTCCACCAATTACAGCAGGGAACTGCAATAGATTATCTTTATCTAGTGCTTCACCTTTCATCGGGTCATCAGAGGCACCAAAATCTACCGTTTTAGCGATAATTTGTTGCTGGCCACCACCAGATCCGATGGACTGGTAGTTAACTTGCTTGCCAGTTTCTTTGTGATAGGCAGCAGCCCATTTTGCGTAAATGGGGTAAGGAAAAGAAGCCCCAGCACCTGTTACGTTTACCGCTTGAGCAGATAGAGCCATGGCACTAAAGGCCAAACCCACTGTTAGTTTAGAAAAAGCACGTTTTAACATCTAGATACCCTCTTGATGATTTGTAATAAGCAGTCTTTTAGGACAACTATAAGTAGTTTAAGTCGTCAATATTACATGTTCGTGACAAACGTATTTTTAACATACATTTACTGCCCTAGCTCTTGCATTAAGCGCTCATGTAAATTAAATACCGTACCACTGCGACTACGAACACGAGCAAAACTGCCATTAGGCAAGCCTTTCCAAGCCAGTTGATTATCACGTAAGGCATAGCGAAATGCCTCATTAATCACACGACGTTTTAGACGACGATCTAAAATAGGCACCCCTAGCTCTACACGTCGGAAAAAGTTTCTATCCATCCAGTCTGCTGAGGAAATATATAGGTCCTCGGCCCCCTGATTATAAAAATAGAATACCCGCGAGTGCTCTAGGAAGCGCCCTACGATGGACCGCACCTGAATGTTCTCAGACAAGCCAGGAACACCAGGTCGTAATGCACAAGCACCCCGAACGATCAAATCAACACGCACCCCAGCTTGGCTAGCCGCATAAAGCGCATGAATAATTTTTGGCTCAAGCAAGGAGTTCATCTTTGCCATCACTCTCGCCTTACGTCCGGCTTTAGCATGCTCAATTTCCTGCTCAATATACGCCATCATCGTTTCATGCAGATTAAAAGGCGATTGCCACAACACCTGCAAATTGCGTCTGGTGCCTAAACCGGTTAACTGAGAAAACACCTGCTCCATGTCAGCACCAATCGCTTGATTGGCGGTAAGCAACCCAAAGTCCGTATATAAACGCGCAGTACGCGGGTGGTAATTACCCGTTCCTAAGTGCGCGTAGCGACGGATATCACCCTGTTCTCTGCGCAATACCAACGCCATCTTCGCGTGCGTCTTATAACCCACCACACCATAACTGACATGCGCCCCAGCCTCTTCGAGACGAGCCGCCCAATTGATATTGGTTTGCTCATCAAAACGAGCCATGAGTTCTACAACAACCGTCACCTCTTTACCGGCCCTTGCTGCCTGCATGAGCAAATTCATCAACTCAGAGTCTTCTCCTGTGCGATAAATCGTTTGCTTAATCGCCACCACATCAGGATCTAATGCTGCGGCTCGTAAAAAGCTTAATACAGGCTGAAAAGACTGATAGGGATGATGTAATAGTTGATCTTGTTTAGCGATTGCCTTAAATAAATCCTTAGGCCCCTCTAAATGATCAAATGGAGCCGGTATGGGCGCCTGATACGGACTAAAGACCAAATCAGGACGATCAGGCACATCACATAATCTAGACAAGCGTGACAAGTTCACTGGCCCTAAGACTGGGTAGGTGTCCTTACTTGTTAGAGAAAACTCACGCTGCAAAAAATGCGTCAGTTTTTCAGGCATGGATAAATCCACCTCTAGGCGCACGGCCGCCCCAAAATTACGCTGTGATAATTCGCCTTGTAGGGCTTGGCGTAAATTTGTAATTTCCTCTTCGTCCACGAACAGATCACTATTGCGTGTCACACGCCATTGATAACAGCCTTTTACATCCATGCCAGGAAATAACTCCTCGACAAAGGTGCTAATCAACGCGGTCAGCAACACATAGCCATGCGGAATGCCTGCAATGTGTTCCGGCATTTTCAATAACCGAGGCAAGGCCCGTGGTGCTTGTACAATCGCAATCGAACCAGTACGACCAAAAGCATCCTCGCCAGCTAAAGAGATAATGAAATTTAAACTTTTGTTATAAACCCGAGGAAAAGGGTGAGCTGGATCTAAACCAATTGGGGTTAGCAGTGGCTTTACCTCTCGGGAGAAGGTGTCATACGCCCACTGCAACTGCTCCTCATTCCATTGTGGAGCACGCAATAAACCAATGCCCTCTTCCATTAGCGCTGGCAAAACATGATTTAAAAGTAGTTGGTTTTGCTTATCCACCAGTTCGTGGGTGGCCTGCTGCACACAAGCAAATGCTTCGGTGGGTGTATAACCATCGGCACGTACAGTATGTGGCGCTTGAGCGATTTGCTCTTTGAGAGAGGAAATACGGATCTCAAAGAATTCATCTAAGTTAGAGCTAACAATGCATAAATAGCGCAAGCGCTCTAATAATGGCGTGGAGGGATTTTCCGCCATCGCCATCACTCGCTCGTTGAATTTCAACAGAGACAGCTCACGGTTAACGAGCATTACATCTGGGTTAGGAATCATAGGGCAGTCTTCTAAAGTCGTCATGAGTACCGCAATCCTTATACTGTATCTATTTTACATGTTTATGACAGGGTGACTGTTGCTGCACCGCAATAAGAGCTCTGAGGCACAACGTAAATCGCTATGCTTTTTTCTACTTAACCGTATAATCGCAGCATAACTCACCACAAATGCATACCCCTATGGACCAATTACTTGCCGCCGTTGACTTAGGCTCTAATAGCTTTCGTCTATCCATCGGGCGGGTGGAACAACACAATGGCCATGCTCAAATCTATGCCATTGACCGCCTAAATGAGTCCGTTCGTTTAGCGGCACAAATGGGCCCCGATAAGCGCATTCATCCCGATGCGGTTAAACGAGCCATTACTATTTTGCAACGTTTTAATGAGCGCATCCAAGGCTTTCACCCCAATCGTGTACGCGCAGTAGCCACTAACACCTTTAGAGTGGCAAGTAACCGTGATGAAATCCTACCTATCGCCGAAGAAGCCCTTGGTTTCCCTATAGAAATCATCTCCGGCTACGAGGAAGCCCGTCTGATTTACGCTGGAGTGAACAATGAGTTACCTCCGTCGTCTTCTCGTCGACTCATGGTAGATATAGGGGGTGGATCAACAGAAATCATTATTGGTCGCAATACCCAACCTCAATTACTGTCCTCTTTACCCATGGGCTGTGTGAGCTATACCGATCGCTTTTTTAGCACGGGTCTTATTACCGACAACCGTATGAATCAAGCGATTTTGGCAGCAAGACGTGAAATCGAAGTCATTGCACACCAATACCGAAAAACGGGATGGCAACAAGCCTTTGGCTCATCTGGAACCGCAAAAGGCATAGAAGCTATTTTACTTGCCAATGGGTTTGCCAAACGCGGTATTACCCTCGATGGCATGAACAAATTACGCAAAAAATTAGTACGAGATAAGCGTGTCATTGTCGAGGATCTGCCTGGCATTAAGCCACATCGTATTCCCGTGCTGGCTGCAGGCTTAGCGATTATGATTGCGATTTTTGAAGAACTTAAAATCAAAACCATGCAACGAGGCGAAGGCGCCTTACGTATGGGGGTTTTATATGATTTATTAGGCCGTGACTCAGATCGAGATAAACGCGAAGAAACCGTACTGCAGCTCAGCAAGCGCTATCACATAGATGTCAAACAAGCCCTACGGGTTAAACAAGCCGCCCTACAGTTATTTAGCCAACTAGGGTTAAAAGTCAGCCCTGAAACAGAAGAACTAGAAAAAGCCTTAGGATGGGCCGCAGAGCTACACGAAGTGGGGCTTTCTATTGCCCATAGTGATTATCACAAACACACCGCCTATGTGTTAGGCCATGCGGATATGCCTGGTTTCTCTAAAGATGACCAATCGCTCTTGGCTTTTTTATCATTGGGCCAACAAGGCAAACTAGACAAGCTTAAAAATCTTTCATCCAATCGACATGAATGGCTTACCTTACTCTGCTTACGCCTAAGCGCTATGCTTATGCGTCGTCGAGAGGACTTAGAGCCCTTACCTTTGCGCGTCCAAATCGACAAAACAGGGGCAACGATCTTTGCAGATAAGCAATGGATTGCAGCGCGCCCCTTGTCTGAGTTTTCATTACGAACCGAGCAAAGCGAATGGGCCAAAGCAGACTTCAGCGTTAAGCTCGTCTATAAAAACGACCTCATGGCGTAATTTAAGCTAAGCCAAAGTGCTTTTTATAACGCATAGGTAACTGAGTAATATCGAGCAGCACGGGGAAATCGGCCGTATTAAAATCGGGGTCCCATGCTGGCTCCCCACACAGCACGGCGCCTAAGTTTAAATAGCCCTTAATCAGCGGTGGAATACGGGCCGGTAAATCACGCTCCATCTTCTCCACGGGATAACGGTGATGGGGCGTAAGGCGCGGTACATCTGGATGGGCCTGCATGGATGCCTGCGCCTCTTGCCAGACTTTTGCCGCCGTTACCCCATCATCACGCAAACTCACACTCGCACAGCCCAATAAATAGCGGTAGCCACCCATACGCATCATATTAGCAATCCCTGTCCACAGCAGCATGATGGCGCTACCGTTTCTATACTCAGGGTGTATGCACGAACGCCCTACCTCGACCATTTCATGACGAATAGAGCCCAGCGGACTCAAGTCAAACTCAGACTCTGAGTAATAATGCCCTAATCGAGCAGCCTGTTCTGGAAAAAGAATGCGATATGTGCCAATGACTTTTTGCTTAGGCCCGCCCAGCACCATGAAATGCTCGCACCAAGCATCGTACTCATCCTGATCTAAGCCTTCATGCCCTTGGGGAAACACCGCCTGCATCTCTTCACTAAAAATAGTGAAACGCAAGCGTTGCACCGCTTTTAAATCACTTTTATTTTTGGCTAGGCGTAATTGCAGTCCGTCATTTTGAGGACTTTGCCAAATATGATTAGAAAATAAAGAGGAAACAACGGATGTTTGCAACATAGCTTTTTGGCTCCTAAAGATGTAGCCATCATGCCAAAGCTATGTTGCATTTTTTTGACGCTTATATGAAACGCCTAAGTCCTACCTAAGAAAGATCCACAGCAAGCAGACGTTCAATCCCACTATCTACTAGCGTCTGGTCCTCTGCCTCTACCATAAGACGCAGTTTAGGCTCAGTACCTGATGGACGAATTAAAACGCGGCCTCGGCTACCTAATTCAGACTCGAGCTGTTCTTTTACTTGGACTAGAGCGGCACATTGCGTCCAATCTCTGCCCTGCTGCCACGCAACGTTCACCATTTTTTGCGGGTACATTTTAAGATCTGCAACTAACTCTCTGAGTAAAGAGCCATGATGACGCATAGCAGTTAAAATCTGTAAGGCAGCAATAATGCCATCGCCCGTCGTATGGTGGTCTAATGACAACAAATGGCCAGAACTTTCACCGCCAAACAACCAACCCCGCTCTAGCAATTGCTCTAGCACGTAGCGATCGCCCACATTTGCTCGTACAAACTCAACCCCTAGCTCTTTGAGGCGGTTCTCCAAGCCTAAGTTCGTCATTAGCGTACCCACTACCCCTTTAATCTCTTGGGTTAGCATCCGGTCACGCACAATCATATAAAGTAGCTCATCACCGTTATATAGGCGACCATCACTTCCGACCATTTGCAAACGATCTGCATCGCCATCTAAGGCAATCCCAATGTCTGCGCCACGCTCTTGAACGACCTTTAGCAAATGCTCTGGGTACATGGCACCCACGCCATCATTAATATTAAAACCGTTGGGCTCACAACCAATCGCATGCACCTCTGCACCTAGTTCTTTAAACACATGAGGAGCAATGTGATAGGCCGCGCCATGAGCAGCATCAACCACCAGTTTTAGGCCCGCTAAATCTAACTCATTAGGGAATGAGCTTTTACAAAACTCAATATAACGTGCAGCAGAATCAGGCAAACGACGGGCTCGGCCTAACTTGTCTGAGCTAACGCAACGAATGGGCATATCAATGGCCTCTTCGATTTGAAGCTCTAGCTCATCCGGCAATTTCATGCCTTGAGAGGAGAAAAACTTAATCCCATTATCTTGATAAGGATTATGAGAGGCACTAATCACAATACCGGCAGTGAGTCGAAAGGTACGTGTTAAATAAGCGACGGCAGGCGTAGGTACTGGGCCAGCCAATAACACATCTACCCCTGCTGCCGACAAACCGGCCTCAAGGGCAGACTCCAACATATATCCTGAAATGCGTGTGTCTTTTCCGATAATTACAGTAGGACGATTTACAGAGGTATGTGCTTTGGAAAGCACCACACCGGCAGCATAGCCTAAACGTAAGGCAAACTCAGCATTAATGGTTGCCCCGCCTACCTCGCCACGAATGCCATCTGTTCCAAAATACTTACGATCACTCATTATTTATTCCTTTTTCTACGGCTAACCAAACCTTTAAGGCATCTGCTGACTCGGCCACATCATGTACACGTAATACGGCAGCACCGCGTGACACAGCCGCCAACATACCCGCCAAACTGCCTGCTAAACGGTGCTGTGGTAACCGATTAACGACATGACCTATCATCGATTTACGGGACAGGCCAATTAACCACGGATACGAGTCTATCTGAATTTTATCCAAGTCACGTAAAAGGGTGTAATTATGTTCTACCGTTTTACCAAAACCTAAGCCTGGATCTAACATAATTCGTTGTGGATTCACCCCCGCGGTACGTAACGCAAGCACTCTATCCGCTAAAAACTGCCGCACCTCTGCATAAAGGTCTTCATAGTGCGACTGCTGCTGCATAGTACGGGGCTCTCCTTGCATATGCATCACACAAAGTCCGCAGTTTGATTGAGACACGGCCTGCACAGATAACGGATCTCTAAATCCCGCTATATCATTAATAATGTCAGCGCCTACATCAAGCACTGCACGCATTACCTCAGGTTTAAACGTATCTACCGAGATAGGAACAGCTAAACTTCGCAGCCCCTCTATGACGGGCAACAAGCGTCGTAGTTCCTCGTCCAATGCCACGGGCTCAGCCCCAGGTCGCGTGGACTCTGCACCGATATCTAAAATATCAGCACCGTCTTTTATTAATTGCTTGGCATGCGCTATGGCGGCATCCGTCTGCAAATAGTGATTACCGTCAGAAAATGAGTCGGGCGTGATGTTGACGATACCCATCAATAACGGGCGCTCGAAACTTAATTCGAAGCGCCCGCAAAGCCATGTTTTTTTCATGGAGATACAACTAAAAATTACACAGGAGTTGTCGCTGGTTTGTCATCAGACGGTTTGTTTTCATCTACCGCTTTGACTTCAGCTACTTCTTGTTCTGCTTTTACCCCATCAGTAGGGGGCGTTTTATCTGATTTATCCGAAGGAGCATTATCAGAGAAATCTTTAGGAGGACGAGGTGCACGGCCTTCCATGATGTCATTTATCTGATCCGCGTCAATGGTTTCCCACTCAAGCAATGCTTTGGTCATGGCTTCCATTTTGTCGCGGTTATCCTCGATGAGTTTACGTGCAATACCGTATTGTTCGTCGATGATCTTGCGTACCTCTTGGTCTACTTTTTGCATCGTAGCCTCGGAGATATTTGTGGTCTTAGTCACGCTGCGGCCTAAGAAAACCTCGCCCTCGTTTTCCGCATATACCACAGGCCCTAAGGAGTCTGTCATACCGTAACGAGTCACAATATCACGAGCAATTTGTGTAGCACGCTCGAAGTCATTGGAAGCACCTGTGGTCATTTGATTCATGAAGACTTCTTCGGCAATACGTCCACCAAACAAGACAGCAATCATATTCAACAAGTGGGCTTTATCCATGCTGTAACGATCACCCTCTGGCAACTGCATGGTGACACCCAGCGCACGCCCACGAGGAATAATAGTGACTTTATGGACGGGATCTGTTTTAGGTAACAAACGAGCCACTAAAGCATGACCCGATTCGTGGTATGCCGTATTGCGGCGTTCCTCTTCGGGCATAATCATAGAGCGACGCTCTGCACCCATTATGATCTTGTCTTTGGCTTTTTCGAAATCCTGCATATCTACCGTACGACCATTACGGCGTGCAGCAAATAACGCGGCTTCGTTCACCAAGTTCGCCAAGTCAGCACCAGAAAACCCTGGTGTACCACGGGCTAAGATTTGAGCATCTACGTTTTGTGCTAAAGGCACTTTTCGCATATGCACATGCAAGATCTGCTCACGACCACGAATATCAGGTAATGACACCATCACCTGACGGTCAAATCGACCTGGACGCAATAAAGCAGGGTCTAACACATCAGGACGGTTTGTTGCCGCAATAACAATCACGCCTTGGCCTTTTTCAAAGCCATCCATTTCAACCAGTAATTGGTTTAATGTCTGTTCGCGTTCGTCATTACCGCCGCCTAAACCAGCACCACGCTGTCGACCTACCGCATCAATTTCATCAATGAAGATAATGCAAGGGGATTGTTTTTTGGCATTTTCGAACATATCACGTACACGTGCAGCCCCTACACCAACAAACATTTCCACAAAATCAGAACCAGAGATACTGAAGAAAGGAACCTTGGCCTCGCCTGCAATCGCACGCGCTAATAAGGTTTTACCAGTACCGGGAGGCCCCACCATCAATACACCACGGGGGATACGACCACCTAAACGTTGGAATCGGGTAGGATCACGCAAGAAATCAACGAGTTCTTGGACATCCTCTTTGGCCTCATCACACCCAGCCACATCAGCAAACGTAATGGGATTGGTGTTTTCATCCAGCATGCGAGCACGGGATTTACCGAAGCTAAGCGCCCCGCCTTTACCGCCGCCCTGCATTTGACGCATAAAGAAGATCCACACCCCAATCAATAGAATCATGGGGAACCAGGAAATGAAAATACTGGTCAAAAAGGACGGTTCCTCTCGGGCCTTTCCTGAGACCTGAACCCCCGATTTAACGAGCTCTGGTACCATCCAGAGATCGCCTGGAGAGGTCAACGAATACGTACGACCTGAGTCTGGCGTTACATAGAGCGTATCGCCTTGAATATCAACCTTAGAGATGCGACCAGAGCGCGCATCATCCATAAACTGGGTGTAAGTCACACCGTCAGAGGCCGCCGGACGCCCGTCAAACTGTTTAAACACAGTAAACAGGACTAGCGCGATGACCATCCAAACTGCGACTTTGGAAAATGAGTTGTTCAACACCAACCTCCTAGTTGCTTAAACCTGCACAGCGAAACTGACAATAAGCTGTACAAGAGCCATATCCGAACATTCTACCCGATAATGGGATGCCTTAGCGTAACGATGCGTTTTTTAATTGACGCCCAACCAAAAAGGTTTCGGCTGACCTATCGCGGGACGATTTTGGCTTGCGCGGAGTGACCTGATGGAAGTGTTCTTTAAAGGATTTAACTAATTGTGAGTAGCCGCTGCCATGGAAAGCTTTTACAATTAATGCCCCATTGGGTTTGAGGTGATTATTTGCAAAATCCAAGGCTAATTCAACCACGTGTTCAATACGGGCTGAATCGGCCGCAGCCACTCCTGATAAATTGGGGGCCATATCTGAAATTACAAGGTCAACAGATTGGCCATCGAGTAAATTTTTTAACTGATTAAGTACCGCGTCTTCTCTAAAGTCGCCTAAAATAAACTCTACGCCTTCTATAGGCTCCATAGGCAACATATCTAAAGCAACAATACGGCCATTAATCTGCCCATTTTGCATTAGACGTTCGCGTGCGACTTGTGACCAACTGCCTGGGGCAGCGCCTAAATCCACCACAACGTTGCCCGGATGCAACAGTTTTTCTGTCTCTATGATTTCTAATAATTTAAAAGCAGCACGGGCTCTGTAGCCTTTTTGCTGTGCTAATTTGACATAGGGATCATTAATATGCTGATGCACCCATGCTTTAGAGGTTTTTTTCTTGCCCATTCCCGTACAATCTCATTATGCCTACATTAACTATTACTACTCAGCTACGTAATCAATTACGTGCCGCAGCACACGCCTTACGTCCAGTCGTACTGATTGGAGACAATGGTCTCACTGAAGCAGTGCTTAAAGAAATCAATGTGCACTTAACTGTGCATCAATTGATTAAGATTCGTGTCGCCGGCGATGACCGCGAGGCACGTAAAGCTATTTACGATCAAATTTGCTCTGAACTATCTGCAGAGCCTATTCATCACATTGGTAAGATCCTAACAGTTTACCGCCAAAACCCCGAGCGCCCGTCAGTTTTAATGGATGAAAGCGAAAATACTCGTGCCGTGCGTAAACCCACAGAACCTTACACACCTAAAAAACTTGCTGCAGCAGGTCTAAAAAAGACAAAATCCGGTAAGGTTCGTCCCAACCGCTAAGGCCCGCTGTTCGTAATAAAAACAAAGCCCACTGATTTTTGGTGGGCTTTATTTTCACTAAGCGCTTAGTCGAAGTAAGCGCTCGGCCTATCAGATCGAATTAACGGTACTCAATCGTGAGCAGCTCGTATTCACGAACACCTGCGGGGGCTTGGACCTCGACCACATCCCCTTCGCTTTTTCCGATTAAGGCACGAGCCACAGGGCTAGAAACAGAAATACGGTTCTCGCGGATGTCGGCCTCTACATCACCCACAATTTGATACGTAACTTGATTACCTGAATCCAGGTCTTCGATAGTTACTGTTGCACCAAAAACGACTTTATCGCCCACATTTAAGCTAGCGGGATCAATGATTTGAGCGTTTGATACGGTTCCTTCGAGCTCACGAATACGGCCCTCTACAAAGGCTTGGCGTTCGCGGGCTGCATCATACTCAGCATTTTCAGAAAGGTCGCCCTGAGCGCGAGCCTCAGCGATGGCATTAATCACATCGGGACGCTCTACCGTTTTCAAACGGTGTAATTCAGCTTTAAGACGTTCAGCGCCCTGCGCTGTCAACGGAATCGCAGACATAGTTTTCCTGATTAAGAATGAAAAACGCCCCCAAGAGATTAGGAGCGCACAAGACAGAGAATAATCAATATGTTTAAGAAAAGTATATTATTTAATTGATAACTTAAAAAGTAAAAAACACATTAATTACGATTGAAAACAAAGCCCCAATACGTTGGGGCCTTGTTCTATTGTCGGCAAAAGTGACTGAAATTGCAAGAGTTCTAATGGTAATTTTGCCCAGCCAGTCAGACGAAGCTCTGGTTTGATTAGTCGTGCGAGCTCTTGCGTAATGATAACAACGCATGCATTAAAATAGCACCAAAAGTCGCCGTACCAATACCATCTAGCTTAATAAAGCCGATCTCTAAACTAAAATTACCTGCGCCCAAAATTAAGGTCACGGCCGCAACCAGTAAGTTTTGACTTTTGCTGAAATCGACTTGGTTCACCACCCAGATGCGAGCCCCCGCAATACTGATTAAACCAAAAACCACAATAGACATACCACCTAAAACAGGCCCTGGAATCATTTGAATCA
This sequence comes from uncultured Paenalcaligenes sp., assembly GCF_947630565.1. Lineage (NCBI taxonomy): Bacteria > Pseudomonadati > Pseudomonadota > Betaproteobacteria > Burkholderiales > Alcaligenaceae > Paenalcaligenes > uncultured Paenalcaligenes sp. The sequence continues at coordinate 23,081 of NZ_CANRIC010000013.1, read as the reverse complement.
CGGCCCCAAACTTAGGTGAAAACCCTAAAAATATGGCAATCAATGCAGCAACAGCAAACACAATGGAAGAATAAATACGCGTAGCAGCCATTACACCAATGTTCTCGGCATAGGTGGTCACGCCTGTACCGCCCATTGAACCTGATAACATGGTAGCAACGCCATCACCCACAAACGCTCGGCCTAGGTATTTATCTAGATTCTGCCCTGTCATTGCTGAAACGGCTTTAACGTGGCCCAAGTTTTCGGCAACTAAAATAATAGCCACAGGCACAATGACGGTCATGGCTTGAATTTCAAAGACAGGCTTAGAAAAACTGGGCATCCCAAACCAGGCAGCCTGTGCCACACCACTGGTGTCTATAGGTACACCATAGCCTAAGCCATTAGTAAATAACGCATAGATAACGCAAGCAACAATCAAACCAACTAAAATCAATAAACGCTGAACTACACCGCGGCTATATACTGCCACCGCCCCCACACACAACACAGTCATTAACGCCATCAAAGAATCAAACGTGCCCGACCCCATTGCGCCTTTGGCTGCTATAGGTGCCAAATTTAAGCCAATCACAGCCACAATGGCACCTGTCACCACTGGGGGCATCATTTTATTGATCAGTTTGGCTGCACTGCCTGCACGAGCATCAGCGATCCATACCAGCAACCCAATCAAGGTATAGACCAAACCACAAATAATAATCGCGCCAAGTGCTACACCGATATTTGGATTACCCCCACTGCCTGCATAACCGGTTACGGCAATCACACCACCAATAAAAGCAAAACTGGAGCCTAAATAGCTAGGAACACGGCCACCAACAAAAAAGAAGAAAATTAGGGTTCCTATACCAGACATTAAAATGGCTAAGTTAGGATCAAAACCCATGAGTAAGGGAGCAAGAATCGTTGAGCCAAACATAGCTACAACGTGCTGCGCAGCCATCGCTACGCTTTGGGGTGCAGGAAGATATTCGTTCGGTTGCACCACAGCATCAGGCGCAACGGAAGAGACTTTGCGCCAACGGGGAAAGTAGGTTTCAGACATAATGGAAATTTTTGATTAGAATGTTGAGTGGCGCAAGTGTAAGTCGCGTTTGTGCCCAAGACAAGTGCCGATGTATTTTACTGCATTATAAAAATAAATTACTTATACTTCCATCATGTACACAACACAAATTTGGCTTATTCGACACGGTGAAACAGACTGGAACGCAGCACAGCGTTTGCAAGGTTGGCGTGATATTCCTCTTAATGACACGGGCAAAAATCAGGCTAAATCTGTACAGCGTTTTTTAGATCAACAACGTATTGCCTTTGATGGGGTTTTAAGTAGTGATTTACAACGTGCAATACAAACAGCACAAATCGCCTTTGCTCAGCACCAGTACCCCATAGAACAAATCCCTGCATTACGCGAACGAAACTATGGCATTTACGAGGGGCATCCTTGGCAAAGTCTAACCCAACTGCCTAATGAGCCTGCCCCAAAAATTAATTTACGTGACCCCAGCTTAGATGTCCCTGAGGGCGAGTCCTTGCTGACCTTCCATCAACGTATCATCGAAGCATTTAATCAGATTGCTCTACAGCGACCTAACCAAAAGCTCGCCGTGATTGCACACGGTGGCGTGATTGAAATGGTCTGGCGTTACATACAACAGGCCGATCTAAGCACCCCTAGACCTTATAAAATATTAAATGCAAGTGTGAATCATTTCGCAATCAACAAAGAGCAACAATGGCAAGAAATTGCGTGGGCACAGGTAGCACACTTAGACCACCTAAAAGATTAGCTAGCTAATCTGAACCTGAGCGGCACGCAGCCACTGATGCACATAGAGCACCGCCTGATCATCAGCGCGCTGATTTGCGTAAGCACGTATTTCCTGTAAAGCCCACCCTCTATCCGTACGTTTAATCGCTAGCGTTAAACGGGGGTTGACGTGCACCTGATAAATAAAAACTTGCCCCTCAGACACGCTCTGATGGTAACTGCCTACACAGTGCCGCATTTGACGCCCCTCTTCGAGCAGGTCATACCAGCTTTGTATAGGTACAATAATGCTATTACCCTCTATAGGTGCTTTCGGATAATCACCGTACTGAGCCTGATAGCGATTTGCACGCTGATGACTATTTTCTTGGTGAAACCGAATGATTAGCTCATTATGTAATTCCTCTAATTGCTGATACTGCGTTAGCGCACGTAATCGCTGCGGACTTGCACCTAATCGGTGGGTATCCACTAACAAACGCACTAAGTCCATCGCCTGAGCCGCTCCGCTGTGCGGTGGCAACATGGTGAGCAATCCCACCCACATAACAGGCAAAGGTTGTTCTAATAGCACATAAGTCGCTAAACAAGGCTGAGGCACGTGACGCAACAGCCTCAGCCTTGCCTCATCTTTTAAAATAGCAACCATACGATCTAGCTCTGATCTCAGTACCCTTTTTACCTGCGTGCGTGCCAACACATTCAGGACGCCAGCGTGGCCGCCTCCCATAATATGTTGTAACAGCACAGAACGCTTTAATTGAGCTAGCCGAATGACATCAGCCGGTGTCAATTTTTCTTTACACGCATAATCCACCAACAATAGAAACAATAGAGGACTAGATAAGGCTAACTCGCGTGTCATGTTGGAGAGTAATATGACCTGCAATAGTTGACACTGAAGCCAAGGAGCAATATAAATAATCGCCTTGATCTGCGTATCTAACTGCAACCAATCCGCCTCGGTTAATAAAGAGCGTACAGGCAAGCGGGGACTTTTTAAAAAGCCACCCTGAGCCACACATTCTCCAGCGCTCCACGACTCCCAATACAACGGTGTTGATGACTGTAAGCCGTGCACTCGTAATTCCAAAGGATAGCCAACCGTAGGACTTAACTCTAACGTATAGATACTCATTGCACTTCGAATCCAACACAAAATAAGAACTCATCATAGAAAAAAACCCCAAAAGGCTAGACAATATCCAGCTTTTTGGGGTCAGGTCATTTACCTTTACATAGGCTTAATTAACCGCCGTGCATATCCTGTAAAGAATACACAAGCAGGCCTTCGCCATCACGTAAATACTGTAGACCCTCTACGGCAGCGAGAGCACCTGCAATCGTTGTGTAATACGCCAAATTAGCGGCCAATGCATGGGTGCGGATAGTACGAGAATCCACAATTGCATTACGACGTTCTTCGACAGTATTAATAACCAAAGCGATTTCACCGTTTTTGATCATATCCACAATGTGCGGACGACCCTCGGTCACTTTGTTAACAACCTTAACGGCTAAACCAGCCTTTTCAATGGCTGAAGCCGTACCACGCGTGGCAACTACCTTGAAACCCAAGTCAATTAAGCCACGAGCAACCTCTACGGCCTCTGGCTTATCGCTTTCGCGTACGCTGATAAAGGCTGTACCGGATTTAGGTAAGTTAACGCTGGCTGCCATTTGTGATTTAACAAAGGCTTCACCAAAGCTACGACCCACACCCATAACCTCGCCGGTGGACTTCATCTCTGGGCCAAGAATCGTATCTACGCCAGGGAATTTAACGAAGGGGAATACCGCCTCTTTGACTGCGTAAAAACCAGGTTTGGCTTTAGCTGACATATCGAGTTCAGGCACTTTTTTACCTGCCATCACACGAGCAGCCAATTTAGCCATCTGTAAACCTGTGGCTTTGGACACAAAAGGAACGGTGCGTGATGCGCGTGGGTTGACCTCAAGCACATACACCTCGTTATCCTGAATCGCGAACTGAACGTTCATCAAGCCTTTTACGTTAAGCGCCTTAGCCATCAAGGCCGTTTGACGACGAATTTCCTCTACTACCTCGTTAGACAAAGAGTAAGGAGGTAAGCTACACGCTGAGTCACCCGAGTGAACACCTGCCTGCTCGATGTGTTCCATCACGCCACCAACGAATACGTCAGTGCCATCAGAAATACAATCCACATCCACTTCGGTGGCATCATTTAAGAAATGATCGAGCAACACAGGAGAGTCATTACTGACTTTCACGGCTTCGCGCATGTAACGTTCTAGGTCAGCTTGCTCGTGCACGATTTCCATCGCACGACCACCCAACACATAGCTAGGACGGACGACCAATGGGTAGCCAATCTCTGCAGCCAAAGCAATGGCCTCGCCTTCGGTACGTGCAGTACGGTTTGGCGGTTGACGTAGACCCAATTTATGCAATAGCTTTTGGAAACGCTCGCGGTCTTCGGCAATATCAATAGACTCTGGGCTAGTACCAATAATCGGCACACCATTTGCCTCTAGGGCTCTGGCCAGTTTCAGCGGTGTTTGACCACCGTACTGTACGATCATGCCCACTGGTTTTTCTACGTGAACAATTTCCAATACGTCTTCGAGAGTTAATGGCTCAAAGTACAAACGATCCGAAGTGTCATAGTCGGTAGAAACCGTTTCAGGATTACAGTTAACCATGATGGTTTCAAAACCATCGTCACGCAATGCCATCGCAGCATGTACACAACAATAGTCAAACTCAATCCCCTGACCAATACGGTTTGGCCCACCACCTAACACGATGATTTTTTTACGATCCGTCGGTTGGGATTCGCACTCTTCCTCGTAGGTTGAGTACATATATGCCGTATCGGTAGAAAACTCTGCAGCACACGTATCAACGCGTTTGTACACAGGTCGTACATCCAACTGATGACGTAGTTTACGTACCTCGGATTCGACTGTGTCTAACAAGAAAGCAAGACGGCGATCAGAGAAACCACGACGTTTTAAACCGAACAACGTATCACGGTCTAAATCAGCCAATGTTTTTTGCTCTAGAGCTAGCTCAATATCAACGATCTCTTTGATTTGAGCTAAAAACCACGGATCAATTTTGGTGATGTTATGGACTTCGTCCAATGACATGCCTTGGGCAAACGCATCACCCACATACCAAATACGCTCTGGGCCTGGTTCGCCTAGTTCAACCTGTAGTTTTTCACGGTCGGTCGTCATTTGGTTCAACCCATCCACGCCTACCTCTAGACCACGTAGGGCCTTTTGGAAAGATTCTTGGAAGGTACGACCCATTGCCATGACCTCGCCCACCGATTTCATCTGAGTGGTTAAACGCGAATTGGCCTGAGGGAATTTCTCGAAAGCAAAACGTGGGATTTTAGTGACCACGTAATCAATAGAAGGCTCAAACGCAGCCGGTGTAGCACCACCGGTAATTTCGTTTTGAAGCTCATCTAAGGTGTAACCTACCGCCAAACGTGCTGCGATTTTAGCAATAGGGAAGCCCGTTGCCTTGGAGGCTAAAGCAGAAGAACGAGACACACGTGGGTTCATCTCGATCACGATCATACGACCATTTTCAGGATTGAGTGCGAACTGTACGTTAGAGCCACCTGTGTCCACACCGATTTCACGCAATACAGCAATCGATGCATTACGCATGATTTGGTATTCGCGATCGGTTAGCGTTTGAGCCGGAGCTACCGTAATGGAGTCACCCGTATGCACACCCATTGGATCTAAGTTTTCGATGGAACATACAATAATGCAGTTGTCAGCGCTGTCGCGGACGACTTCCATTTCGTATTCTTTCCAACCCAGTAGCGATTCCTCGATGAGCAGTTCTTTGGTCGGAGAGGCTTCTAGGCCGCGACGACAAATTTCCTCGAACTCTTCCATGTTGTAAGCAATACCGCCACCTGTACCACCAAGGGTAAAGCTAGGACGAATAACAACAGGGAAACCGGACGAATCAATTTCCTCGGCGATTTGGCGTTGTACCGCCCATGCCTCGTCCATTGAGTGCGCCACACCAGACTTAGCGGACTCTAGACCAATTTTGGTCATCGCGTCTTTAAATTTAAGACGGTCTTCGGCTTTATCGATGGCCTCGGCATTGGCACCGATCATCTCTACGCCGTATTTTTCCAACACACCCTGAGCCGCCAATTCGAGGGCACAGTTCAATGCAGTTTGACCGCCCATTGTTGGCAGTAAAGCATCTGGACGCTCGCGCTCGATGATTTTCTCTACGGCTTGCCAAGTGATCGGTTCGATGTAAGTCACATCGGCCGTATCTGGGTCTGTCATGATGGTGGCGGGGTTGCTATTGACCAAAATAGTGCGGAAGCCTTCGGCTTTTAAAGCCTTACATGCTTGGGCACCGGAATAGTCAAATTCACAAGCCTGACCAATAATAATTGGACCAGCCCCGATAATAAGAATACTTTTTATATCTGTACGCTTAGGCATAATATTCTGTCTGGGCGATTAAGCCTGTTTGTTAGCCATCAGGCTAATGAATTGGTCGAAAAGAGAGGTCATGTCACGTGGACCTGGAGTGGCTTCAGGGTGACCCTGGAAACCAAACGCAGGACGATCTGTAAACGCCAATCCTTGTAAGGTGTTATCAAACAAAGAAATATGGGTTACACGAACATTCGCAGGCAACGAATCCGCATCAATAGCAAAACCATGATTTTGGCTAGTAATAAATACACGACCATCGTCTAACTGTTTTACAGGGTGGTTTGCACCATGATGACCTGTTTTCATTTTGACGCTAGTTGCACCTGCGGCTAGACCTAATAGCTGGTGACCTAAACAAATACCAAAAATAGGGATTTGTTTGTCTAGCAAGGTTTTAGTCGCAGCAATGGCGTAATCACACGCGGCAGGATCCCCTGGGCCGTTGGATAAAAACACACCATCCGGATTTAAGGCCAATACGTCCTCGGCGGAGGTTTGAGCCGGCACCACAGTAATACGGCAACCGCGGTCAGCCAACAAACGTAAGATATTGGCTTTAACACCAAAATCATAAGCCACAACATGCTGAGCATCCGCAGCAGGTTCGGTTTGGCTAAAGCCTACACCTAACTGCCAGGAGCCTTGGTTCCATGTTGTGTTGGTGTCGGTAGTCACGTCTTTGGCCAAGTCTAAACCCGATAGACCGGCAAAAGAACGGGCCAATTCTATGGCCCGATCAACATCATTACCAACTAAAATACAAGCACTCTGGGCGCCTGTTTCACGCAGAATTCGCGTGAGCTTGCGTGTATCCACGCCAGCGATAGCTACTACGCCTTGCTCTTTTAGGTAATCAGGCAAGGATTGTGTAGAGCGGAAATTAGATACGCGTAAAGCGCAATCACGTACGACTAAACCCGCCGCCTGCACAGAAGCAGATTCGGCATCTTCGGGATTTACCCCAGTGTTACCAATGTGCGGATAGGTTAGTGTAACGATTTGACCTTTATAGCTAGGATCAGTCAAGATCTCTTGGTAGCCGGTCATGGCTGTATTAAACACGACCTCAGCTACCGCATAGCCCTCAGCACCAATGGAATAGCCTTTAAATACAGTCCCATCGGCAAGGGCTAGGATCGCACTTGAGCTAGCATTGGACTCGTCAGGAAAAAGAGACGGCAGCACGTTTAAACCCCGGTTCAAAATTTACAAATAAAACTTAACGATTATACCCCGACTTTGTGGGGGGCATAAAGCACCTATAGTGCTGTAGCAACACTGCTACAAACTAATTAGAAATAGTCTACATTAAGCTATGTATCTTGTTTTGCTTTTTTTGGCGACATAAATTATGACATCTTTGCTCGAATCCTTACGTCAACACACAACCGTAGTCGCTGACACCGGTGATTTTGAGGCCATGCGTGCCTTTAAACCTACCGATGCCACCACCAACCCTTCGCTGATTTTAAACGCGGTTCAACAACCTGCTTATCAGCATCTTTTGGTGGAAACGATCAAGCAAAATCCAAAAGCGAACGCAGCTGAGCTCAATGATGCTTTGCTGGTCGCTTTTGGTAAGGCAATTTTAGACATCGTTCCTGGCCGTGTTTCAACCGAAATTGATGCACGTTTATCCTTTGATACACAAGCCAGCATCGAACGAGCACGCCAAATTATCCAGCTATACGAACAAGCTGGCATTGATCGTCAACGTGTGTTGATTAAACTGGCTTCTACATGGGAAGGCATCCAGGCCGCCAAACAATTACAAAGCGAAGGCATCCAGTGTAACTTAACCTTGCTCTTTTGCTTAGCCCAAGCGGTGGCTTGTGCACAATCTAAAGTAACCCTGATCTCACCTTTTGTAGGTCGCATTTATGATTGGTACAAAAAAGAGGCGGGTGCAGCATGGGACGAGGCCGCCAATGCAGGGGTTAATGATCCCGGCGTACAGTCCGTGCGCCAAATTTATAATTATTTTAAAACCTATGATTTAAAGACCGAAATCATGGGAGCTAGCTTTAGAAATGCCGGTCAGATTTTGGCCTTGGCAGGTTGTGATTTACTGACGATCAGCCCTGCTTTATTAAATGAGCTCTCTACTCAGTCTGGGACCGTAACTGCCCATTTGGATGCGCAAACAGCCAAATCACAAGCCCCAGAATGGCAAGCCAGCAACGAGGTTGCCTTTCGCACAGACCTTAATGCCAATGCCATGGCAACAGAAAAACTGGCCGAAGGTATCCGTTTATTTATTCGTGATGCTGTGGCTCTGGACAAGGTCATTGCCCAGGCCAAAGAACAAGCATAGATTACTACGTGGTTTTGCGTTCCATCAAAGCCCAAGCAATGGTGCTGGCATCCACGTATTCTAGCTCGCTGCCCGCAGGGACCCCTCGGGCTAAGCGGGTTAATTTGACACCTTGCGTACGCAGGTATTCACCTAAATGGTGGGCGGTGGTCTCGCCTTCGGCTGTAAAATTGGTTGCCAAAATGACCTCTCGTACCTGCGCCTCGGAGGCGCGGTTAGCGATACGCTGAAACTGCAAATCTTTGGGGCCTACGCCCTCTAGTGGGGCTAAGCGTCCCATCAACACATAGTACAACCCATTGTAGCTATGACTGGCTTCGATCATATTCTGATCTGCCGGTGTTTCTACGATACACAACAAGCCCGTATCCCGCTGCGGGTTAGCACACGTGATACAGATTTCAGTTTCGCTAAAGCTATTGCAACGCTGGCAATGTAAAAGACTCGTGGCAGCATGGTCCAAAGCCAGACTAAGGTCTTTGGCCCCCGCCACATCATGCTGTAACAAATGATAAGCCATACGCCGTGCCGTGCGTTCGCCCACACCAGGCAGGCGTTTGAACGCATCAATTAACTCGCGCAGCGGCGCTGGCTCAGGTAATACCGGATTTGTCATTTAGAATGGAAATGACATTCCAGGAGGCAATGGCAAGCCTGCTGTAAGGGCAGACATTTTTTCTTGTGATGTGCTTTCTGCTTTGCGTAGTGCATCATTAAAAGCAGCCGCCACTAAGTCTTCTAGCATATCTTTATCGTCCTCAAGCAAAGACGGATCAATCGCAATACGGCGTACATCGTTGCGACATGTCATCGTGACTTTAACTAAGCCACCTCCTGACGCGCCCTCAACCTCGATATTACCCAACTCGTCTTGGGCTTTTTTCATGTTTTCTTGCATTTGCTGAGCTTGACGCATCAAGCCCGCGATTTGACCTTTCATCATAATAAAATTGTCCTAAGTAAAAACTATTTAGCCTGAATCGAGTCAGGCACAACTTGAGCATCAAACTGCTGTATAAGCGCTAGTATAAACGGGTTTTGTTGCGCATCGCTTTCGGCTTGAGCTTGGCGTTGTGCTCTCTCTGCTTGAGCGATCGCATACGCGGTGTCATCACCGGTACTGCCGTACTCAATATGCAACCGTAACACTTGCCCAAAATACTCATTTAACACCGTATTGATACGGGATTTAGCCAAGCTATCATCGGCGGATCGAATCGCCACCCGCAACGTAATGTCATTTCCAGCACACTCAACCCATTCGGCCTGTTGGGCTAGCTCGGAAGCCCAACCTGATAACGGCAACGTAGGCGCTAATTCAGCCCATTGTGTTGGGCTAAGCCGCTCTGGTTTAGGAATAGTAGGCGTTGGTAAATCCAAAGCAGCTACTGCCTGCTGTACGGCATCATCCATCAGGGGAGTATTGTCGCCGTTTTCAATATCCCCGGTCAAAAAATCCGCATCATGATCGGACTGACTCATTGAGTCATAAGCTGAGTCATCAATAGGAGGCTCCTCGTAGGGAGGCGGCTCATCGACTGAGGGGCTACTGACGACCGGTTTATCTACCGACGGCGGTTGTATCACAGAGGCAGAGGCCTCTGCCACAACCGGCTCAGCAACAGAGGACGGTTGACTTGGAGTATCCCACGGAGTGGCTTGTTGGGCTGCACCAGCCGCAATCGTTTGCACCCCACGCTCGACCATTGGCGGCTGTATACCGACCCGGGTCGTAGCAGTAGAACTAGGGGCTGCTGTTTCCCACGGCGGCGTGTCCTGAATGACCTTGGGAGGTGATGCAGGCGGTAAATCCGGCTCTGGGGCCGCAGCCGTCGTCGAAGTAGGTTGTGCTGCCACTGGCACAGCTGGGGGCGTAGGAGCCGCCCCGATCACTGGAGCTTCGGTTACTGGGGCCGCTGTTACTGTCGCTGCGGGGGCAGAAGCTACCACAGGTGTTGCAGGAGCAGGAGTGGCCACAGCGGGTAAACTGCCTGCCGGTATTAAGGCCAGTAATCGCATACAGGCCATAATAAAACCAGCGTACTCATCAGGAGCCAGTGCTAATTCATCACGACTATGCACAACCACCGAATAAAATAGCTGCACATGATCTGCAGACAATAATTGCGCTAGTTCTTCTATGCCTTGGATATTTGGTTCATCGGGGGGCAATGCACCCGGCACGCGTTGCTGAATGGCAATGCGCGATAACAAAACGGCTAAATCAGCCAAAGCGCCGCGGAATGAAAGACCACGTAAGGCCATATCATCAGCAATCGCAATTAGCTGCGCCCCATTTGCATCAATAAGGGCATGCAAAATATGAAGCAGATGGGTCTGGTCAATCGTACCCAACATCCCTTGCACATCATCCGTAGACACAGAGCCCGCACTATATGCAATGGCTTGATCCGTTAGAGACAAGGCATCACGCATCGAACCACTGGCGGCCTGAGCTAATAAACGTAAGGCTGGGACCTCTGCGGGGATGCTTTCCTGCTGCAAAATATCCTGTAAATGCTGCTCAATGGCAGGAACGGTCATTTGCTTTAGATTAAACTGTAAACAACGAGACAATACAGTTACAGGTATTTTTTGTGGGTCCGTGGTGGCCAAGATAAATTTAACGTGTGCAGGCGGCTCTTCGAGTGTTTTGAGCATGGCATTAAAGGCATGCCCAGTCAGCATATGCACCTCGTCAATCATGTAGACTTTATAACGGGCGGCACTGGGGGCGTAGACGGCCTGCTCTAGCAGCTGCGTCATTTCGTCCACCCCTCGGTTCGAGGCAGCATCTAGCTCTACATAGTCTACAAAACGTCCTTGATCAATCTCTGTGCAAGAACGGCACTGACCGCAAGGCGTCGCACTAACCCCCTGCTCACAATTAAGTGCCTTAGCTAATATACGAGACAAGGTGGTTTTACCTACCCCACGCGTCCCAGTAAACAACCACGCGTGATGTAAACGCTGCGTATTTAGTGCATGAGTCAAAGCGCGTACCACGTGATCTTGACCAATAAGAGTGTCAAAAGAGCGTGGGCGCCATTTACGGGCCAATACTTGATATGTCATGTAGGGGAATTCGGTAAAGAGTAAAAAGCACGAGGGCTAGTAAAAGTGTACCGGATTTGAAGCAACTGCGGGAGATAGGCGTAAAAGCCTTGAGGAAGATGGCGAGCCTGACTTCGGCACTGGTTCGAGACAGCTGTGGCTGCTTCGTTCCCGACCTGACCAGGTTGGCTGTTGAACCATGCGAAGGGGCTCACCATTTACAAGTATAGCACTAAATTTCGTACCAAAGATCAGCCCGAGGAAAATAAAGTGCAGCTCTTGCCTTACGCCCATCAAAAGCAGTGACTTGATCACAATAACGACGCAACTGTGACCCATATCGGTCACGCATAATCGCTAAAAAAGCCTCCTGACTTTGACCGGCGTGCGGCATAGAGGTTTTATAATCCACAATTAACCACTGATCATCCTGAGAGATAGCTAAATCAATAATAGACACACGCCCCTCGGCATCCAATAACGTCCATTCTCTATAAGCTTGAGCTACATCTAATAACCACTGGCCTCTTTCGCTGTCAATGGTACGAGTTAATGTCTCTACGACCTCAGCGACGGCGCCCTTAACCTCTGACTGCACAATACCAGCACGTAATAGTTGGCGTTCGATGACATCTGAGCGTTGACTAATACGCGCCGTACTCCATTGCTCACGCCCATCTCGACCTATTCGCTCTAGCCACGCATGTGCCACCGTACCAATGGCAGCCTCTTTAAATGGTTCATCACTCCACTCCCAATGATTCACCCCAGCAGGAGCCTCTCGTGGTGTAACCGGAGGCAAATCCTCCATATTTTTTATGCGTTGCAAATACTGATAAGCCGATCGCGATTGAGAGCGTGTCTGGCCTTGCCTCAGCAAAGGCTCTGTAGTTAGAACCTGCGTCTCAACCACCGGCCACAATAACTGCATCAATGAACCACTGGCGGCTTTAACATCGCCTTGTTTATTTAGGCCTAATAACCCAACCAAATGCAGCTGACTGCGAGCTCGGGTTACACCTACATACAACAATCGCTGCAATTCGAAAGTAGCACGCTGTTTTTCTCGCTGCGCAATAAACTGGCTCATGCCGTCCTTAGTATCTGCATCACTGGCTTTGGCCATCCCCACATACAAACGACCTTGGCTTTGCTCCAGAGCTAATAAGGGCTCTGTTTCAGCTCGGCTGCTACGATTTAAATCGTACAAAATAACCGACTCAAACTCTAAGCCTTTGGACTTATGAAAGGTCATGACCTCTACGGCACGTTCGGCATTTTGCGCCGTGGCATACAAGCGCGTCACCTGCTCTTCAAACTGATCTAAATCAACCTCGCCATAGGGTGCTACACGCTCTAGTAACCGAAAAACGTTCTCCGCATCCGCGCGATCGCTGCTAAGCGGATAGGCGTTCTCCCCCCCTAAACGATGCCAACAATGCTCTACCCATGCGGCAAAAGGCAATGAGCCACTGCGATGACGATCATCTAACAATACAGCAGCCACATGCTGTAAACGCTGCCACTCGTTATCTTGCCAGAGGTCTTGCTGCTGCGACGCGGCCATCATTAACGCAGGAATCGTCGTCTGCCTATCATGCCCACATAAGGTATGCAGGCTCGTTAAACGTAAACCACAAATCGGAGAGCGTAATAACGACAACCACGCTAATCGATCTCCTGCATGCTTAAGGGCTCGGACTAACTGCACAATGTCCTGCACCACAGGCCTAGCCGTTAGGCTATCAATGTCCACTGCTTTAGTAGGGATTCCTGCGACAGTTAATGCCCGGATTAGCTCTCCTAAATGGGTGCGGGCTCGTACCAATACAGCCACTGGTTTAGTGCTATCTGGGTATTGCTGTAGGGCCGCCGCACAAAGCTGCACCACACGCTGCTCTGCGGTACTACGCGCTTGATCCGCATCCATAAAATCGTCGGACTCATTGCTGTAGATCAGGGGGTGCATCTGTACGATGGAATGGTCAGCCTCGCCATGAAAGGCCTCTGAGGGGTTATAACGCACCGCCCCTAATTCCGTATCAACCGCCAAAGGAAATAAATGACCGCCCAGTTGATTTACCCACTGCACCACATTCGCTGTCGAACGAAAATTATTCGTTAAGGTCACGGCTTCTAAGTCGATCTCGCCTAAACGTCCGTTTTGCTGTACATGTAAAAACAACCCGACTTCAGCCTTACGAAAACGATAAATAGACTGCATGGGGTCCCCCACCAGAAATACCGTTCTCCCATCATCCGCTTGCCAACCAGAGGTCAATCTTTCTAACAGCTCAATCTGGTTTAAGCTCGTATCCTGAAACTCATCCACCAACAGATGACTAATACGACGATCCAAACGCAATAACAGATCAGATGGGTTATCGGCCGCCCCCAAAGCATTTAATGCCCGCTGCGCAATTTCTATAAAATCCACCTGCCCAGCATCAATAAATTCCAACCGTAATTGGGCCACTGTCAGCCACAACACATTGGACAGATGCCCTAGTAACTCGACTTGCTGATCCGTATATTCCGGCTGTAAGTGCTCAAGAGTTAATAACGCCTCTATCCACGGAGCATCGGGCTGTTGTTGATCTAACCAATCTTGTAACTGCTTACGTAAAACCGCATCCCCATTGGCAGGAAAGCCAACGGTAGCGGTAATCCCTCTGGGCTTACGCGGAGCCCCCGACGTTGTTAAAAAAGGAATCAATGCCTGCCAACGCGCTAAATCCTCGGGAACAGGAAACAAGGGGTCCTCTTCCGACCAGGACTCCAACGCAGCTAAGGCCATTTTTCCTTTTTCTGCTAGATTCCTATGTGCATACACAGCCGCTGGAGCTAAATCCTGCCAACCCAATGGCAACGCCTCATCGACGCGTTCTAGATGCTCTGTCACTAACTGATTCAAATAGTCCTGCAGCCGCTCTAAGGCCTGCGCCTGACCCAGAGTTGGCAACCACTGGTCACGTATCGCTAACATATCCACCAACAACTGCTCTACGTCAGCAATATTTACCCCTAAATGCTTAACCAAATAGCTAACGGAAGGTTGCTCATCGGCCATAGCAATAACAGACTGAGCGGCCTGCAAATACAACAGACTGGCCTGATCCGAGACCTCTGGCACGCCTCCCAAGCCACTTAGCCATGGCATAGCCCGTACTAAATGCGAGCAAAGTGAATCAATAGTCCGAATACTTAGCCGCGCGGGATGCTCAAGCAGATTCCAGCCTTGCTTTTCATTATTTTGCATTGCCTGTTGGGCCAGAACCCAACTGTTTTTCTTATAGGCCTCCTCTGGCTCAGGCCCTAAGGCGGCTTGCAGTTTTTCTATTACCCTGGCATGCATCTCGGCGGCGGCAGCACGGGTAAAAGTAATGGCTACGATTTCCTCGGGCTTTTGTACCAAAGCCAACAAGGCCAAAATACGATCCGTTAATAACTCCGTTTTACCGGAGCCCGCTGGAGCCTGCACCAAAAATGAACGAGACGGGTCCACTGCATCTAAACGCACCTGAAAATCACTCGGTTTACTCTCGCTCATTGATTTGCTCCTGATTTAAACGCAAAAACGGTAATACATCGCAATACCGCAGATCATCTTCTTGCTCGAACTGATTTGTTGCTAAGCCTGACAAAAACTCATCTCGCATGGCTAAAACCTGTGTCTGTAAATGAGCTTGGACCCCTGCCCAATCCCCATGAGTTTCAGTCAATTTTTTTTCCTCTGAATCGGTCAAGCCAGACTCAGCAACCCCATAACCACCTAAGGCCGTTTTATAATGTAAAAATGCAAAAGCCAGTGCGGCTACCTCTTTGCCTTGATCCGCTAAAATACTGGCATAAATAGGTAGCTGTAACTCTATAGGCCGATCCCTGAGCCAGGCAGTGTAATTTTTATTGGCCTTGCTCGTTTTATAATCCATCAATACATAGCGCCCATCTGCCAACTGATCTATGCGGTCAATACGCATCTTGGTGCGCAATCCAGTTAACTGGTGTTGTTGCTCTAGGGCTTTGATCTCAAAAGGCGGACGCTGTAGTTCTAGCATCAACCAGCCCAACAATACTTGTTCAGCCCGTTCTATTTCCAACACACGAATGGCCTGCGGCAAACCCGTCAACGCCTCTTCTCCGGCCTGTTGTAAAGCCTCTGCCAACCACTGCTGCGCCTGCCCATCATGCCAAAGCTGCGCTAACCGCGCCGAAGTTGGCGGCGTAACACGCTGCCAAAATAGCTCTAGACCCAAATGCAAAAACGTACCCCGCCACATACGTAATGCCCCACTGTCTTCGTAGGGCAATAACGCAGATGCGTGCAAACGGTATTGAACAAAGGCCCACAGCGGATTGCGGGCTTGCTTATCAAGCAGACCCGTGCCACCAAACACAGGCTCATCCGCCCTGACCGCAGGACC
Source organism: uncultured Paenalcaligenes sp. (assembly GCF_947630565.1). NCBI lineage: Bacteria > Pseudomonadati > Pseudomonadota > Betaproteobacteria > Burkholderiales > Alcaligenaceae > Paenalcaligenes > uncultured Paenalcaligenes sp. Next base: position 7,033 of record NZ_CANRIC010000013.1, on the reverse strand, counting down.
CCGATCATCAGATAACACCTCTATTGCAATAGGTTTGCTCTCTATTCCGACCAGCGGGTCAGCTACAACGTGCTCCTTCAAATCCTGAATTAACGGACTGCGACGTAAGAGCTGCCCATTATCCTGAGCCGCATAACTAAAGATCAGCTCCGGCGTTGACGTCTTTAGGGTTGCAATCATTTGCTCGGCCCATAACAGCTCACGCTCTGGCGTGGCTCTAGGCGCCTGTGCTTCTCGCAACACCTCATAGGGAATAAACGGGTTCGGATCAGGAATAGCAGGCAACACATCATCCGTCACCCCTATGACCCACACCCCATCCCAATGCCCCCCTTCGGCCTCAAGCAAACCTAACACGTCCAATCGAGCACGTGCATCGCGTTGCGGCTGAAAAAGCGTCTCGCTTAAAAAACGACCCAACATGTGAACGACTTGAGTCAACGACAACTGACCAAACACAGGGGCCAAACGAGAAAACTGCCCTAACCGTTGATCAAAGGCCTGCATGGTTTGATAGGCATGACTATCTAAATTGCGCTCACCAGGAAATCCCAATAACCGTAGCAGCTCGCGCAAATGAGGAACCCATTGCGATGGACTATAAGAGTGATTATGTGTCTGCAAATACCCTTGTGCTGCTCGCCATGCAGCGCCTAAATGCTCACACTTATCCAGCTGCTCGGCGAGAGAAGCCGGACTCAATTGCCCTGTTTGCTTTTTACGCCACTGCACATCCAGTTCGGCCCGAGACGAGGCCTCGTTCAGCTCCCCCACGCAATGGCCACTCAATAGTGCGGCCCCGACTATCCGACATGGCACCTGCGGCTGGGTAGATTGCGCCAAAGCCTCTAGCCAATGCAAAGCGGATTTCACCAAAGGCCATGCACTTAAAGGACGTCCTACGGCAATGTTCCAACTAAACCCACCCTTCAAGTCTGAACTTGCGGCGAGCTCATGGGCTAATACACGATGAGCAAAAGGCACTTCGCTTTGTAAATTAAGCGCCACAATCGCAAACCGACCTTGAGGTTTTTCTTGTAAGTTTTTAGCGGCCCACTGCGCCGCTAAACGCCATTCGGCATCGGGCGTAGGCGACTGCACGCAATGGCACTGGGCCTGATCTGGTACGGCATCTTGATAGTGATATAGACTGACGCCTTGATCTTGCAAGGCTAATAACAGGCGCTGAAAACGCGCTGACATGTCATGAAAACCAACCAACACCACATGACGCCAACGTGGCTGATAAGCCCCCTGCTCTAGAGCAGCAACCACACGCTGGGTAGACCTATTTTGATCATCTAAATCGTGCTGTTCTAGGTAGGTGCGATAAGCACTACGCCACTGCATAAACCGTTTGGAATCCACAGAATGTTGCTCATCTTGGATGGTCAGCGCCCATTCGTCCATGAGCGCATCTGCATCCGCCGCCATTTTCGCCGCCTGTGACACATCAATTAGCCAGGAGTCCTCTGACTCTTGGGCGTAAATAGTTTGTTCCCACACATACAAACTACTGAAGCTATCGAGCAAATAAGAAGCCGGAGCCTGATCTACATTAAAGCTTAAATCATCATTAGCCTGCCTTAACCACGCAGTTAAAGGCATAATATCAGGGACAGCTATCGCTTTTTGTTGACCCAATAAGGTATGTTGTAACTGAGACAGCAGTCGTCGCGCAAAACGGTTATTAACCGTTAACACCAATGTTTCAGTGCTGTCTAAACCAGATAACTGAGTAAAATCTAAAGGTATATACATAAAGCGCGTCTCCTGAAATAGCCAACACACAGCAGCCAGTTACATTTGGCTACCTATTTTTTTGTTACTGTAAAAGGTGCAGACTAAAATAAAATCATGTCATCAGAAAACACCCCTTCTTTTGAGCTAGCAGGCTCAATTTGGTTTCGCTCCGGTACCCTAAACTGGGGTAATCCTCGACGTATGGCGCTTTTAGCCGCTATCCACGAACATGGCTCTATCTCTGCCGCAGCCCGTCATATAGATCTCAGTTACAAGGCGGCCTGGGATGCGATTGACACCATGAACAACCTTGCCGAAGAACCTTTAGTGCTACGCACAACAGGTGGGCAACGTGGTGGTGGCGCCTCTTTGACCCCACGCGCTCTTGAGATTCTAGAATTGTATCAACAACTTGATGCAGCCCACCAACGCTTTATGCGGCGTCTAGCCAAGGCCCAGCCCGGCTCAGACAAAAACTTGGAGTTACTACAAACCATGATGGTACAAACCTCTGCACGCAACAACTTTGCTGGCACAATCTCTAAAGTCACCATGGGTGCAGTCAATGCTGAAATCGCCCTTGATATTGGTAGCTCACAACCCATTATTGCGTCTATAACCAGCGAAAGCGTCGAAAGCATGGGGCTCAAAGAAGGCATGCGCGCACTCGCCTTTCTGAAAGCATCCTCTATTATTGTAGGTCTGCCTACCGATGGCAAACTATCGGCCCGCAATCAACTACAAGGCACTATCGTGCATGTAGAGCCCGGCGCGGTCAATGCTGAAATTGGAATTGAGCTATCAGAAAAGCATCGCATTACCGCCATTATCACCATGGAAAGCCTAACCCGCTTACAACTAGAGGTAGGCCAACAAGCTGTGGCCATCTTTAAAGCCTCTAGTGTGCTGTTAGGCACCATGGAATAAGGTCGCGCAACGCTCTAAAAATTACACAGCTAATGCGGTACGTTGTAACTCGGCAGCTAATCGTTCGCTGCTGAGTTGCATCTCTGTACTGAGCTCTGCTGGGGTGCAACGCCCTACGATTTTTCCATCTGCAATCCGATAGACCTCGTCAGCCAACATAATGGCGTCCTCAGGGTCGTGGGTAATAATAATCGACGGAATATGCAACGTGCGCTGTAACTGTGCGAGCTCTTGGCGCATACGCACACGTAAATTAATATCCAGGGCCGCTAATGGCTCATCTAATAATAATAACTCTGGATTAACTGCCAACGCCCGTGCCAAGGCCGTGCGCTGTTTTTGTCCACCGGAAATCTCGCCGGGGTAATTACCTAAAATAGGACCTAGCTCAAACGCATCTATCCACTTTTTAGCACCATCAGGAACCCATTTTTTGGGTGGATTCAAAAAGCCTTTGCGCAAACCAAAACTAATATTTTGTGCCACGGTTAAATGCGGAAACAACCCATAGTCCTGTAGCAAATAGGCTAAACGTCGCTCTTGGGGTGCTAAATTAATTTTTTTCTCAGAGCAAAAGAACACCTTATCGTTCACTCTGATTTGTCCTGAATCAGGCGTTAACAACCCAGAAGCCGCTTGAATGGTTAGGGTCTTACCCGATCCCGACGCACCAAATAACGCAATTCGATGCGCATTGGTCGTGAGTTCCACATCTAACAAAAAATGCCGGGTTGCCGACTGCAACGCCCGTTTAATATGAATATGAACCGACATTAGCGTGCCCCTCTACGTCGATGCTGTGCTGGCGTCAATAACCCTGCCACCCACAACACAGTAATACAGCTGATGGAGGTCACCAAAACCAACACCATCGCAAAACTATCATTACCAGCCTGAACGGCCTCGTAAATAGAAATAGACAAAGTTTGCGTACGCCCAGGAATACTCCCGGCAATCATTAAGGTGGCGCCAAACTCGCCTAAAGCACGGGCAAAGGCTAATAACACCCCCGCCATAATGCCTCGCATGGCCAACGGTAGGCTGACCCGAAAGAAAACCTGTAGACGACTTAACCCCAGCACAATGCCCGCATCTTCTAGACGATGGTCCACGTCCTCAAAGGCGGCTCTAGCGGCCTTTAACACCAATGGAAAGGCCACCACAGTCGCCGCAATCACCGCGCCTTGCCACGTAAAAACCAGCTCGATCCCAATCTCTGACAACCATTGTCCCAACCAACCACGCCTACCCAACAGCACCAGTAAATAATACCCAATCACAGTCGGTGGCAACACCATCGGTAAGGTTAAAACCGAATCCACTAAATTACACAATGGCGAGTGCCAGCGCGATAATAAAAACGCTAAGCCTATGCCAAAAATGGCAGCAAACAAAGTGGCCCAACCCGCCACTTTTAGTGATAGCAGCAGAGGTATCCAAAGGTCTGACATGGTGTAGAGCTTCCTAGAGAACTAAAGGCTGCCAAGGCAGCCTTTATGACTAGATCATTTAATAATGAGGCTAGTGATTAGGGCTTGCTAAAGCCGTACTTAGCCAAAATAGCTTGGCCTTCTTCGGACAACAAGTAGTCTTGGTAGGCTTGGGCAGCATCACTACGACCATCACGCTTTACCAATGCGATGGGGTAAGTCACAGGCACCGTGGTCTCAATGGACTGAACCACAGTCACTTTGTCTTTCATGATGGCAGCATCTGTTGCGAACACAAAACCCGCATCCACCTCGCCACGAGCCACGTAATCTAAAACCTGACGTACGTTTTGGCCTAAGACTTTACGGCTCTCTACATTTTCCCAATCACCGGATTTCTCTAGGGAACCCTGAGTGTAGCGACCTACAGGTACTGTCTCAGGATTACCGTAGGCAATACGAGTCACGTCTTTTTTACCTAAATCAGCTAGGCCTTCGATCTTTTTAGGATTGTCATTCGGTACAATTAGCACCACACCATTTTGTACAAAATCTTTACGTGTGTCTGCATCAATAGCACCTGCATCAATGGCTTTATCCATGGCCTTTTGATCTGCAGAGGCAAATACATCGACCGGCGCACCATTCACGATTTGCTGCATCAATACATCCGAAGCAGCAAAACTATTTAATACCTTGGTGCCCTCGTTTTGTTTTTCAAAGTTTTCGCCTAGCTCTTTGAATGCATTCGTTAAACTAGCCGCAGCAGATACGACTAAATCAGCAGCGGCTACAGGAGCAGAGGCGACCGATAGAGCCAAAGCACTCATTGCTAATAGGCCACGCCATGATTTTTTCATTTTAAATGTTTGCACCGTTAACTCCTTGTGTGTAGTCATTAGGTATAGTATTAAGAAATAACCTGTAATAGTGTACCACCATATATATATAGGTATATATCCATTTATGACCCACACCCCACCCTTAACTGCGCTCATTAATCGCTTTATGATTGAACTTAACAATCAATCCCTATCAGCGCACACCCTTGCCGCGTACCAGCGTGACTTAGAACGATTAGCCCGTTGGTTAGAGGCATCCAGCCTATGGTGGGACATCACTGCTGCGCAACTCGAAAGCTGGTTGAGCGATAAAACGATAAACACCTCTTCAAGTACGGTTAACCGGCGTATTGCAACCCTTAGAAAATTTTATCAATGGGCAGTAGATCAGCAGTACCTAACCCATAATCCAGCCAGTGGCCTGCGCACAGTCAAAAATAGCAGCGCCAAACCAACGGCCTTAAGCTCCGCCCAAATTGATGCCTTATTGGCTGCACCCAATACAGCGCATCCACTGGGCTTGCGGGATAGGACCATGCTGGAACTGCTCTATGCCACTGGCATACGCGTCAGCGAACTGGTGGATCTAACCCTAGAGCAATTGGACCTAAAAGCCCATGTATTACGCGTCATTCACCCTAACCAGCAGGCAGAACGACTTATCCCTCTTAGCCCTGACACCCTAGAATGGCTAAAGCCCTATTTATCAGATGCCCGCGCCCTGATATTGAATGAACGCAACAGCCAAGCCCTATTTGTCAGCACGCACGGCGATCACATGACGCGTCAGGGCTTTTGGTTAATCATTAAAAAATATGCCCAACAGGCTAAAATTACCACATCGCTGTCGCCGCATAGCTTGCGGCATGCCTTTGCGACCCATTTGTTAAATAATGGGGCAGACCTAAGCCTTGTGCAGTTATTGCTTGGGCACAAAAGCCCCAGCACGACCCAGATCTATAGTCACATCACACGTGAACGCTTGAAAAAACTCCATGCCGAGCATCACCCTCGGGCATAACAACCGGTTAAAAACAAAACGAATTCATTGTTATTATGTCAAAAAAAAGCAGCGAAACCCTTGCCACCCAATGGCTAAAAAAACATAAGGTCACTTTTACAGAGCACGTTTATGACTATGAGGCCAAAGGCGGCGCAAATGATGCCGCTCATAAACTAGGCGTAGACCCCCATATCACCGTCAAAACCTTGATTATGGAAGACGAAAAAAAACAACCACTGGTGATATTGATGCATGGAGATCACGAGGTCTCTACAAAAAATCTAGCCCGTCAAACCGGCGCAAAAAGCATCCACCCCTGCACCCCCGACACCGCCCAACGCCATTCGGGGTACTTAGTGGGCGGTACGTCGCCTTTTGGCACCCGAAAAAACATGCCAGTGTGGGTGCAATCCAGTATCCTCGATTTAGAAACCATTTATATTAATGGCGGCAAACGCGGCATGCTCTTGCAATTAAACCCAACCGTCCTAACCGAAACCTTAGGGGCAAAACAAGTCGACGTGGCCCTAGACTAATAACAATATGATGGCAATCATGTTTATTTGGTATTATGAATAGTTAGCATTATTTTTGCCTCCTCTTATTTTATGTTGATCACTCATCTAGACTGCTTAAACTTAGCCCACTGGCTACACAACACCGCCTCAGAAGACGGCTTAGGGCCAATCTGTTTTGCGATTGTCGATGCACAAGGTGATTTAATTTGGTTTGAACGCATGGACCGCGCCCCTGCTCGGGCCGCCAATATTGCGATAGCCAAAGCCTACACCTCATTGCGTATGGGTGACTCAACACAGGCCTTCAAACAACGTCTAGAACGCGAAAGCCTCAGCTGCAGCGACTTTATGGATCAAAGACTAACGGCCATTCCTGGGGGGTCTCCTCTGGCCTTAGCTGACAGCCGTATCGTTGGAGCCATCGGTATCAGTGGTCGTCACATTGAAAGCGACCAAGCTCTGGCCGATGCTGCTGCCCTCTATTTTAGTTCGCTTTGAAGCTCACCCAGCTAAAGCAAGGTGATTCTTGTTGTCATCGGTTTAGGCGCCGTGATATTCAATCACGCCCGT
>NZ_CANRIC010000012.1:0-43959 GCF_947630565.1 uncultured Paenalcaligenes sp. | reverse complement strand
TTAACAGATGCTGTAAGAATTCATTAGCGATTTAAATTATCAGCCGGACCTAAGACCGTATCCATTAATTTATGCATATCATCCATTTTACGCTTGAAATCACCTAAAGCAACATTACTCATGGGGCCATCAGGCGCTTTCATAGACAATAGTTCAACTGCAATTTGAATGGCAGCCATTACAGCAATACGTTCGTTACCGCTGGTACGCCCTGCCTCCTTAATGCGCTCCATGTGTTGATCCACATGATGAACAGCGTCAAGTAGTTTGGTTTTTTCTGAAGGCGGACACGCCAACATGTATTCACGCCCAAGCAAGCTAATATCTAAACGTTCCATAATTAATCCTGCGTGTTGTTCGTAGGCTGAATCACATCACCACCTGGTAAACGTGCTAAGAGGTGTGCGACATGATCGCGCGCCTCTGTGGCAGCCCGTTCTAAAACATGCGCTTTAGATTCACTTTGCTGCAGACGGTTTTTAAGACTATTTAGCTCATCTTGCTGTTGAATGAGTTCTGCATAAAGTGACTCTTGAGCCTCTTCGGCCATACGTCGTGCGGTTTCCATGTCTTGCTGATGTCTGGTGACTATTTCAGCCATATTGGCATACTCGGCCTGTTGCGAACCCAACTGGTCACGTAGTGTAGTTCGCTCTTGTTCGAGTAATTTTACACGCGATAAGAGTTCTGAGCGTTCGGTTTTGAGACGCTCTGAGTATGACACCAAACGACTAATGCGATTGGCTAATTGATCAAGATCCTGCAGCATAGGCAATATCGTAAGTGGTGAACCCAATAGTGGGTAAATAAATAAAACATAACCATCATAACCCTATGTCGTCGCATAGGGCTATGATTTCCTAGTTATTAGGTGTTAAGTTAATGTCTTTATGATGCAAGCGCTGAGTCGCATAACTGCGTTGACGTAAAAAACGAGTTTCTTGGCGGTGTCTGAATATGTGCACAGATAATTCATTCAGTGCCTGAAAATAGACTTCTCGTTTAAAATCAATTACGGCATCTAACGGCACCCAATAATCACTCCAACGCCACGCATCAAACTCTGGAGCTGATGTTGCGCGTAGACTGACGTCGCTATCTCTACCGACCATACGAAGCAAAAACCAAATTTGCTTTTGCCCTTTATAATGGCCGCGAGACTCGCGCCGTACAAAATGATTGGGAACGTTATAACGCAACCAGTCTCGAGTCCGTCCTAAAATGTGAACATGTTCAGGTAATAAGCCGACCTCTTCGTGAAGTTCTCGATACATAGCCTGTACAGGACTTTCACCTTGTCGGATTCCGCCTTGAGGAAATTGCCAAGCATGTTCCCTAATACGTTTACCCCAGAACACCTCGTTCTTGCGATTTACAAGAATGATCCCTACATTTGGACGGTAGCCTTCTCGATCTAACATAGGCCACCTCTATAATTTCAATATAATTAGTTAGATTATACGTACCAGTTGAGTTCCATACCATGCATGCAAGCCACTATCATATAAACACACTAAAAGAAGCTCCCGCTGAAGCCGAAATTGCCAGCCATCAACTCATGACTCGAGCAGGCATGATTCGCCGTATTGCTGGCGGCGTTTATACCTATATGCCTTTGGGCCTGAAGGTACTACGGAAAATTGAACAGATCGTACGCGAAGAAATGGATAACTCTGGCGCACTAGAACTGCTTATGCCAGTGGTTCAGCCTGCTGAACTTTGGCAAGAAACAGGCCGCTGGGATGAATATGGTGCCGAATTACTACGAATAAAAGATCGCCATCAACGCGACTTTGTTCTGCAGCCCACATCTGAAGAAGTCGTTACAGACATTGTGCGTAATGAAATTCATAGCTGGCGCCAATTACCGGTCAACTTCTATCACATTCAAACTAAGTTTCGTGATGAGCGCCGCCCTCGATTTGGATTAATGCGTGGCCGTGAGTTCACCATGAAAGATGCTTACTCCTTTGATCGTGATGAGGAATCAGCACAAAAGAGCTACGACATTATGTATGCGGCCTATATGCGGATTTTTGAGCGTTTAGGTTTGACTTTCCGAGCCGTGGCAGCCGATACCGGCTCTATTGGTGGTTCACGTAGTCACGAGTTCCAAGTCATTGCCGATACAGGAGAGGATGAGATCGTCTACAACCCTGACTCAGACTACGCGGCTAACATCGAACTAGCACAAGCTCCCTGCTTAATTGCAGAGCGTCAAGCACCTCAAGCTCAATTAGAAAAAATATCTACACCGAATGCGATTAAGTGTGAGCTTGTAGCAGAACAATTGAATCGTCCACTGAGCGATACAGTTAAGGCGGTAGTCCTAGCAACGGATCCTCATCAAGATCAAACTGACGTCAAAATCTGGCTACTTTTAATTCGTGGTGACCATGAGCTCAATGAAGTCAAAGTCGGCAAGCTTGCTGGATTTGAACATGGGTATCGTTTAGCAACCGAAGAAGAAATCACGTCACATTTTGGTTGTATTCCAGGCTACTTAGGCCCAGTAGGCCTATCTGATAAAGTCGCTATTATCGCGGATAGTACCGTTGCTAATATGAGTGATTTCATCTGTGGGGCAAACGAAGCCGGTTTCCACTTTAGTGGTGTTAACTGGAATCGAGATCTACCCGAAGCCCACGTTGCTGATTTACGCAATGTGGTTGCGGGTGACCCTGACCCTACCGGCACTGGCACACTCGCCATACAGCGAGGCATTGAGGTCGGTCATGTTTTCTTTTTGGGTGATACTTACTCAAAAAAACTACAAGCCACTTATTTAGATACAGATGGTAAGCCAGCTCTTATTCAAATGGGTTGTTATGGTATTGGTGTAAGTCGTATTGCGGCGGCTGCCGTTGAGCAAAATCACGATAACAAAGGAATCATTTGGCCTCGTGCCTTGGCTCCTTTTGAAGTCGTTATTTGTGCGTTAAATTGGCACAAAAGTGAAACTGTCCAACAGGCTGCGACGGCGTTGTATACCGAGTTAAAAGCCAAAGGTGTTGATGTTATTCTCGATGATCGCGATGTGCGCCCGGGTGTGATGTTCGCCGACTGGGAACTCATTGGAGTACCTTTACGCGTCACTGTTGGTGATCGAGGCTTAAAAGAGGGTGTCGTAGAGATTCAAAATCGTCGTGATGGTCATAATGAAAAAGTGACTACCTCTGACGCCTGCGACTATCTTAATCAGGCCCTACAACACCTGTAAGAATAGGTAAAAATCACAGTGGCCCGTTACTTAACCATTAACAGGCCGACTGCATTTCTTCACATTATTTACAAAGACATGCCAACTGAAATGAGTCAAAATGCTAATCAGCTTCAGATTCGCGTATATTACGAAGACACCGATGCAGGTGGTATCGTTTTTTACGCTAATTATCTTAAGTTTTTTGAACGCGCTCGTACGGAATGGCTACGCCGCCTTGGCATTCATCAATCCCAGATGGCGCAATCCGAACAGCAACTCTTTGTGGTGAAACGAGCAGATATTGAGTACATAAAATCAGCCAAGCTAGATGATTTACTTGATATTCATAGTCGAATCACCCATATAGGAGGGGCTTCAGTACATTTTGCTCAAGAAGCCTGGCGCGACGATGATTTATTGTGCCAAAGCTCTATTGTGGTAGTAAGTGTTGATGCCAACACGATGCGTGCCGCTAAAATTAACTCCAACCTTCGATCAATTTTGGAAAACGCTCAGGATTGACCATGCAAGCAAGCAGCGACCTATCGCTAATCCGCCTCCTTTTAGAGGCCAGTATCCCCGTACAACTCGTGATGTTAATCCTTGTTGGTATATCTATCGTGTCGTGGAGCTATATATTTAGCAAACGCGCCGCGTTAAAGCGCACTCTCGCACAAACAAGTCGTTTTGAAGATGACTTCTGGACGGGGGGAGACCTAACTATGTTGCAACAATCCATCGCATCCAGACGTGATGAAAATGGTGCACTAGCTCGCATTTTTGAGTCCGGTATGTCGGAATTCATTAAGGCACGTCGCTCCAATCAAAAAGGAGAGGCTCTGCTCGATGGTCCTCGTCGGGCAATGCGCGCCACATTCCAGCGAGAACTCGACCAACTGGAATCTAGACTCAACTTTCTCGCCTCAGCAGGCTCTGTCAGCCCCTACATTGGCCTACTTGGTACGGTATGGGGAATTATGCATGCTTTTATTGGTCTATCTGGGGCTCAATCAGCAACATTAGCCTCTGTTGCTCCAGGGATTGCAGAAGCCCTAATCGCTACGGCTATTGGTCTATTTGCAGCGATTCCTGCGGTGGTTGCTTATAACCGCTTCACCAATGAAGTGGATCGTATCGCAACACGCTTTGAAAGTTTTGTTGATGAGTTTCTCAACATCTTGCAACGCCAGGTATAAGCCATGTCCTCGTTACGCGGTAACTCTAGACGCAATAGCCGTCGTTTAAAAAACGAAATCAACGTCGTGCCTTATATCGACGTCATGTTGGTGTTACTAGTGATTTTTATGGTGACAGCCCCCATGATTACTTCGGGGCTGATTGACCTACCTACCGTAGGCCAAGCCTCTGAAGTCCCTGCAGCCCCTATCGAAGTTCAAATTGACAAAGAAGGCCAGATGGCCATTCGATTACGCGAAGGTGATGCTCAATTTCAAACAATTAACCCTGAAAGTTTAATTGCTGAAGTCCGCTCACTCGCTCTCAATCAAAACCCAGTGGTCATTGCTGCTGACGGTGAGGTTCCCTATGCGTCTGTCATGGATATCATGGATCAGCTTCGAGGCAATGGTTTTACCCGCTTAGGTTTTTTGGTTAACCAAAAAGCAGACAATTAATTGTTAAGCACGCATGAGTTTATTTAATCGCCACGATCAGAATGAGGTAATGACGCCCGAGCAACGTGAGCAGCGTCGTGGATTGATGTATGCCATTGCTTTACACGTCGCGCTCGTCTTGCTTTTGCTACTTGGCTTCATTACGGCGCCTAAGTCCCCCAACCCCGTTCAAATTGAACTTTGGGCAGAAGGCGAAATGGCAGTTGCTGAAAATATGGATGAGCCTGTTCCTGCAGAGGAACCCGAAGCCGAGCCTGAGCCAACGCCTGAGCCTGAAGTTGCTGCTCCAGTAAAGCCTGAGCCTGAGCCAGAGCCAACCCCAAAAGCTGAGCCTCCACCCCCACCTAAGGTAACTCCCCCTCCTACAGAGGACCCGGAAATTGCCTTAGAAAAAGCACGTAAAGAAAAACAAGAAGCAGAGCGAAAAGAAAAGCTCGAGGCAGAGAAAAAAGCCCGAGAAGACGCTGAACGTAAAGCCAAAGAGGACGCCGAGAAAAAGGCTAAAGAAGAAGCTGATCGTAAAGCCAGAGCGGATGCGGAGAAAAAAGCCCGTGAAGACGCCGAGCGCAAAGCCAAAGAGGATGCCGAGAAAAAGGCTAAAGAAGACGCTGAGCGTAAAGCCAGAGCTGCGGCAGCTACTAAGGCAGAGGCCGAGAAAAAAGCCCGTGAGGATGCTTTCCGTGCAGCCATGCTTGGTGCTGGCCAAGAAGTCGCTGGCGCCCCCGGAGGTACTGCCAACCGTAATCAAGTAGGCGGTAGCGGCGGGAATGATGGCTATGGTGCTAAAGTCCGTGCTTGTGTACGTCCTCGTGTCGTTTACAACACACCACCTCGTAACGGAAGCAACAACCCTGCATTACAATATCGTGTAGACCTAAATCCTGATGGCTCTGTGCGTAATGTACGCATCACTCGCTCTTCAGGTATTGCACTATTTGACGATGCGGTACAAAAAGGGATAGCCAAATGCTCGCCTTTCCCAAAACCAACCAATGGCCGCTACCCATCGTATATTGATGGCGAGTACCGTATGTATGATTAAACAGGAGATTGCCATAATGACTGCAACTATTTCCGCTGCTAAAGCGACTCGCGCCAAACGTCCATTACGTGGTGCGGGTGTATTGGCTGCGGCCTTTGCTACCGTTATGTTGTGTAGCCAAAGCGTACAAGCTCAACTGCGTGTCGATATTTCTGGTGTGGGTGCTACCCAATACCCTATTGCGGTGGCTGATTTTGCCAACAATCCAGCTGCCCAGCCCATTGCCGAAATTATTCGTGCAGACTTAAGCCGTTCCGGCCAATTTCAATTGATAAACGCGACAGGTGCGAACCTGAACGCAGACAGTGCCATCGATCATGAGAGCTGGCGCAATCGTGGCGCTGATTACATGGCTTATGGCTCCGTCACGCAATCAGGTGGGCAATACAATATTACCTACCGCTTAGTTGACGCCGTAAATCGTGTTGAAATGGATGGTATTGCCTTTGCTGGCAGTGAAAAAGAATTACGCCGCCTATCACACCGTATCGCCGATCGTATTTATGAAAAAATCACGGGTGTACGTGGTGTTTTTTCAACACGAATCGCGTATGTGTTGCAAATGGGCGACACACATGAGTTACAAATTGCAGATGCTGACGGTCAAAATCCACAAGTAATGCTACGCTCTAAGAGCTCCATTATTTCGCCTTCTTGGTCCCCAGATGGATCTAAACTTGCCTATGTTAGCTTCGAAACTGACAAGCCTGTGGTCTACGTCCAGACCCTTGCTACAGGCAAACGAGAACCTGTTGCCAACTTCAAAGGAAACAACAGTGCTCCAACCTGGGCCCCAAGCGGAAACCAACTAGCCGTGGTGCTTTCACGTGATGGCATCTCGCAAATCTACACCATCAATGCAGATGGTTCAGGCTTGCGTCGAGTCATGCGTTCACCACTGATTGACACAGAGCCCACCTACTCTCCAGATGGTGGTTCTTTGGTTTTCACAAGCGATCGTGGTGGCAATCCCCAAATCTATAAAGTCGACCTAAATGGTGGTGAAGCTCGTCGTATTACTTTTAACGGAAGTTACAATATCTCACCAGAGGTAGCTCCGGATGGTAATAGTCTTGTCTATGTAACTCGTAGGAATGGCGCTTACCGCGTCGCTCTCCAAGATATGCACACAGGAAATGAACAGCTTCTAACAACAGGTCCCGACGATCAATCACCCAGCTTTGCTCCTAACGGAATGCAAGTTTTATATAGCTCTGTACAAGGTGGGCGCAGTGTGCTCGCGGTGACATCAGTAGATGGACGAGTCCGTCAAACCCTGTCGTCCTTAAACGGCAAAGTTCGTGAACCGACTTGGGGACCATTTACAAACTAACTTTCTGTGTGACTCTTTTTTAAAGGAACGCTAATGAGCTCGCGCATTTTTAAAGGCTTTACTGTAGCATCTTTGGCTTTAGCTTTAGCCGCATGTAGTTCTGTACCCCTAGACGATTCTGCTTCAGGCGCAGGTACCGGCAATGGTGGCATGACTGATCCAAGCACTGGCATGATTATGGATCCGTTTAACCCTCAAAGCCCTCTAGCCCAGCAGCGTTCGATCTACTTCGACTTTGATAGCTATGTTGTAGCTGAACAATACCGCAATACCGTAGAGATGCATTCTAACTACTTGCGCAATCAGCCCCAACAAACTATCCGCGTCGAAGGTCACGCTGATGCTCGTGGTGGTGCTGAGTACAACTTAGCCCTTGGCCAACGTCGCTCCGAAGCTGTTGCTCGCACAATGACACTTATGGGTGTTAATGCAAGCCAGATCGAAGCCATCAGTTTTGGTAAAGAACGTCCAAAATCAATGGGCAATACCGAGGCTGATTACGCTGAGAACCGCCGTGCAGACATCAACTACCAGCGTTAATTACGCTAAAGTATGATAAATTGACGCCGTAGCGATGACTCGCTGCGGCGTTTTTTCTACAAGGATTCATCATGAGCGTATTTAGTCAGTCTTGGCGTCACCGTTTTGCCCTATTTACGGGCGCAGCCATATTAGCAAGCACCGCCCTACCTTCTTATGCTTTTGCAGATGATGAGGCTCGTCGAGCTATTCTTGAGTTGCGTCAGCAAATACGTCAAATCACTGAACAGAACCAACACGCTAAATTACTATTAGCAGATCAAATTGAAATGATGCGCCAAGAGATTGCGCAACTACGAGGCAAGGTAGAAACCTTAGGGTGGCAAAATAGCCAAGCCCAACAATCAGAACAAAGCTCAACGCTGATCGCAGATCCCCAAGAGCAAGCTGCCTATGAGGCCGCTATGGATTTGTATCGTAATGGTCAATACCAAGAAGCAGCGAGTGGGTTTGGTACCTTTATTGAAGCGTACCCGAGTAGCTCTCAGATCGATGAAGTCCGTTTTTATGAAGGCAGCAGTCTTTATGCTTCTAAACGTTTTTCCGCAGCCATTCAAAAACTACAGAGCTTAGTGACTAGCAACCCTTCTGGTGAGCGTGCGGCAGATGCGTTAATGGTAATCGCCTCCAGCCAAGTAGAAATGAATGATTTAGCATCAGCACAAAAAACACTACAGCGTATTGCTAAGGATTACCCACAGTCTGCCGCTGCAGAAACAGCCCGTAGCCGCTTACAACTTCTACAATAAACTGTGTTTAACGAGTTAATTCAGCAGCCTATCCACAGCACTCTGCCTATTCATAGTCAGAGTGCTACCTTTTATGCAGAGCAAGGTACGGGCGATTTGCTGATCTTAGTACATGGTTCCTTGTGTGACTTGCGTTACTGGCGTTGGCAAATCAGTAAACTGCACGCGGCAGCCCATGTTGTCACGATTAGCCTACCGGGCTATTGGCCCAACAATCCTAGCTCAACGGCCTATGAGTTTGATTTACAGAACCAAATTGCCGCTATTGCTGATGTAATTCAACAAAAACGGCAGTCAGGGCAAAAAGTCTATGTCCTAGGGCATTCTAGAGGGGCTTTTGTCGCTGCCCAGTATGTGCTGACATACGGCAATATTGACGGATTAATTCTTGCAGACCCCGCTTTTCCTATTGATAGTCCTCCTCCCGCGCTCCCTGTGCTCGCCCAAGCGGCGAGTCTTATGGCTGAGGGTCAAGACGAGTCCGGCCTACGTTTATTTATTAATGCAGTTAGTGGTGAAAATACATGGCAACAAATGGTGGGCTGGTTTAAAACAATGGTAGAGGACAATGCCCACACGTTAATAGCTCAAAGCAGAGAAAACCTACCCGCAATTAGTACCGTTCAGCTGGAGCAACTGCGTGAGCTACCTTTGCTCTTGATAAGCGGGGCACTCAGTCCTACACGTTATCAACAGAGCGTGGCACGGCTATTAACGCTCTTGCCTCATGCCAACCATGCCATCATTAATAATGCCTCACACGGCATGAATCTGGCTAACCCAAAGGCCTTTAATCGTGCCGTCCTTGAGTTCATTCATCATTAAAAAACCGCCATTACCAATTCGTCTGATTTCATGATAGAAATCAAAAAAAGGTAACGACGGTTTTATTCGCTATTTAACGCTGATTACACTATTCAAACTGTCTGGCATTCGCTGGATTGACTTTGCAATCCATGCTGATTTTTTGAGCATGATCAAAAAGTAATTCGACTTGCATGCGATCTCCTACCTGTAATTTAGCTACAGGTTTTTCGAACATGGCATGCAACCCACCGGGCTTGAACTCTAGTGTCCCTTTGGCGGGGATCTCCATTTTCTCGGCCATAACCATTTTAGCCATCCCATCTTGCTCGATGGTCTCGTGCAACATAACATCGTCATAACTGGGTGAAATCGCAGCAAGTAAATTCATTGCTTGATCCCCGTCATTATGCAGCACGAAGTATCCAGCAGAAGGCACATGCTCTGGTAACAAACGTACCCAACATTGCTCTGCTCGGACTTGAGTAGTGGTTTTTGCCTCGGCAAACTGAGCGCTATAGTCGGTCACATCGTGATGCCCATGGTGGCCGTGATGATGATCATGCGCCGCCGCGGTTAATGAAAAAGCAGACAAGCTTAAAGCAGCGGATAAAGTAAAAATTCGCATTGTAAATCCTAAGTTTTGAGATAAGTCGTAAATACAGATCAATAAAATAAAACTAGGATTTAACAGGTGGCCCTCTGGCCCCTAAAGGCGCCCCTAAAAAATGGCAACGGCGCAGAACAGAGGGAGAGTTCCGCCGCAAGATTAGGGGCAGTAGTAAGAGTCCTAGCACCAATGTGGGCGTATTGGTATTCAGACCTAAAAAACTAAGCGCAGCGCCAAAAACACAATCTAATAAAGGGTGATCTATATGTGGATCATGAGAGCCATCTAGCCCTAAATCCAGATATATCACTGTTGGGCCTGTAAGCCCTACCACACACATAGTTAAGGCCGGGCCATTACCAACCTTATCTGTATTGGGCATATAGCCCGCAGGAATTAATGCGCGCAACAACACCGCCAGCATCAATAGCATGGCTAACAGACGCACAGGTGGTCTGATGTGTTTTAACGTCGAGCAACCAATCATTAATAGAAAAGCGGTACTATAAATAAGGTGGTATCCGCACCACCTACGCGTTTTTTTTAAGCACTATTATTATATGAACCAAACAGCATTACGCACTAGCTTTATTAATGAGTTAAAAGCCTCTATTAAGCTAGGTTCTCCGTTGATTTTAACCAATTTAGCACAGGTTGCCTTATTAACTACCAATTTAATTTTCATTGGTCGCCTTGGTAAAACAGAGTTAGCCGCTGGTTCATTATCCGCCAGTTTCTACCATGCTTTTATGATTTTTAGTTTAGGTTTGGTGTCCGCGACTATTCCTATGCTGGCAACAACAATTGGTAAAAAACGCAGTAATGTACGTGAAGTTCAACAAATTATTCGACACGGTTTTCTTACTGCATTTCTTGTTTGCATCCCTTTTTGGTTTGCCTTATGGCATGCCGACGCGGTATGGATTGCCTTAGGGCAAAACCCAGATACGATTGAACATGCCATTCAATATGTACGAACAGTGCAATGGTCATTATTACCGTATTTAGGTTATATCGTCATTCGGTCTTTTTTTGCAGCCTTGGAAAAACCCCTTTGGACCTTAATCATTGCGATTGCAGGTATTTGCATCAATGCCTTATTTGCGTGGCTTTTTATTTTTGGACACTGGGGACTGCCCACAATGGGAATTGCGGGGGCAGGTCTTGCCACCACCCTAACTAATTTACTGATGTTCGTGGGTATGGTGGTATTAACATTTAAACACCCGCTTTTCCATCGCTATCAAATTTTTATGAATTTTTGGCAATGGAATACCCAACGCTTAATAGGCATGTGGAAACTCGGTATCCCTATCGCCATTACCTTTACACTAGAAACTCTAGTGTTTTATGCCGCGGTATTAATGATGGGTAGCATAGGGGATACGTCCCTAGCAGCACATGCCATCGCCATGCAAATTAGCTCCGTCACCTACATGATTCCCCTGGGCTTTGGGCAGGTCGCTACGATACGAGTCGGATTAGCTATGGGGAGAGCTAGCCCTAAAGATGCGGTACAAGCTGGCTGGATCTCCTATGTGCTCGGTGTCGGTTTTATGGCAATTGCGGCAGGCGTTATGTGGTGGCAGCCAGAGATCTTAATTCATCAATTTATTGATGCCTCTGCTCCAGAAAACCGCGCCGTCATTATTACAGCCGTCCAGTTCTTATTCTTTGCGGCCCTATTTCAATTAGCTGATGGCGCTCAAGCCGTCGCAGCGGGGATGCTTCGTGGACTGTATGACACTCGCACCCCTATGTTGTTGGCGCTACTGGGTTACTGGGGGTTAGGCGTACCCATTGGGGCATTTTTAGCCTTTGGTCTAGACCTAGAGGGCATCGGTATTTGGATTGGCTTTGTAGCTGGTCTAAGTGTAGTTGCGGTTCTATTAACGTTACGCTGGTGGCGTCACGGCCAACGCTTGCTAGAACGACAAGAATACGCTTGAGGTCCGATAAAAAATACGCCATGCTCAAAAAAAGAGCATGGCGTATTAGCAAATCAATACAACGTATAGCTAGATTTACAAGAGTTCTTTACGCAAATCAGCAGCGGATTTAGGTGAAATTAACCCCGGGGCCACATCAAAAACAGTTTTAGCCCCAAACTGCCCCTGCTGAGCCAATCGATGAGCCGCCCGAGCATAAGCCACAAGAACGCTAGAGGTAAACTCTGGATTGCTGCCTAACGCTAATGAGTACTCCACTGTTTGTTTGGTGCCATTACCCGAAGTACCACTACGAATCACAAAGCCACCATGGGGCATCGCACCATGATCACGTTCAAGCTCATCCATAGAGATCACATGCACAGTGGTGTCATAATCTGCAAAATAATTTGGCATCGTAATGATCGTGTCTCGGACTACGGCCTCATCTGCCCCATCCTCTAGAACAATAAAGCATTCGCGACGATGTTTTTCTCGGGTTGATAAAGTGGGAAGATCCCCATTACGGACACGATTCACTGCCTCTTCGATAGGAAGAGTGTATTGAACCCCTGCCTTAACCCCTTCGACTCTACGCACAGCATCCGAGTGGCCTTGGCTAAGTCCCTTGCCCCAAAAAGTATAAGTCTCACCCGCAGGTAATACACTTTCACCCATTAAGCGATTGATAGAAAATAAGCCGGGGTCCCAACCCACAGCAATAATATTCGTATGTTGATTTTTTTGAGCGACGGCATCAACGGCAGCAAAATAGGCTGGAATAGCCGCATGCGTATCAAAGCTATCAATGGTATTGAACCACTGCGCCAAATGCGGACCTTGCTCTGGCAAATCATCTTTAGAGCCACCACATAAGATCAACACATCAATATCATCTTTATGTTGCTCGATTTGATCTAGCGCATAAATCGGTATGTTGGCAGACTGTAACTGTACACTTTCAGGTTTTCGGCGGCTGAATACAGCGACTAACTCCATGTCTGGGTTTTGGCCTATCGCCAACTCTACACCCCTGCCCAAGTTACCATAACCAGCAATGCCAATACGGATTGTTGCACTCATCATTTTTCCTTTAAAACATAAACGTCGAAATTCTAGGCTACACCAAAAGCCATGCGTGCGGCAAAAGCAATAAATAAAATCGCCACGGCTATGTTACAAAATACAGCAAGGCGACGATGACGCCTGAAACTTGCTGCTAAATGGGTTCCACCAAAAATAAGGGTGGATAAATACAAAAAGCTAAAGAGTTGTAAAAAACCACCAAGCACCATAAAAGCTAACCATGGATGGCCTTGGGTCGGATCTACAAACTGCACAAAAAATGAGAGTAAGAACAGAATCGCTTTGGGATTAAGTAGGCTCAGCACGACCGCCTTACTAAAATAGCTTTTATGTTTGACCTCTGTTTCTAGATGCTGAGGATCAGGGCTGCTCATTGCGGGTTTATAGAGAAACCATAGCATCCTAGCCCCTAAATAAAACAAATACCCCGCCCCCACAGCGCGTAAGCCGTAAAACAAAATAGGCATAGCCTGCAACAACGTACCTGCACCTGCTGCGGTTAATGTGATCAAAATCGTATCACCGACCAAGATACCTGCTGCTGCTTGATAGCCTATTTTTACACCTTTAGCCGCTGCACTCGCAAGCACGAAGAGGGAATTAGGCCCAGGCAATAAAATCACAAACAACGCGCCTACCAAGTAGGTTCCTAAATTAATAACCCCAATGCTCTCGAACACTCCGCACCCATTTAGCAAAAAGATAAATAGTACTCTAATCCCCCATCCCCAATCACGAGAATTTAAAAAACAAAAAGCCCACCCCTATGAAGAGGTGGGCTTGATAATCGAAAGCCCTGCCAAAAGCACAGACTAAAGCGACTATTCTACTGAAGTACGAATTAAATAATCAAAGGCACTTAGCGCTGCTGTTGCTCCCTGACCGGCAGCAATAATAATTTGCTTATAAGGTACTGTGGTTGCGTCACCTGCGGCAAACACACCCGGGATAGAGGTTTGACCCCGTACATCAATCTCGATTTCTCCGTGTTTGGAGCGCTTAACTACATCGCCTAACCATTCATTGTTTGGCACCAAACCAATCTGTACAAAAATACCATCTAAAGGGATGTCTTTGGTTTCTTGGCTAGTGCGGTCTGTGTAACGTAATGCTGTTACCTTAGAGCCATCACCGATAACCTCTGTAGTCTGCGCCATTTTAATCACAGTAACATTAGGAAGACTATGCAATTTGCGCTGTAACACTTCATCAGCACGCAAGGCTTCACCAAACTCTAATAGCGTTACGTGATTCACTAAGCCCGCTAAATCAATTGCGGCCTCTACCCCAGAGTTACCACCACCAATAACGGCAACATCTTTGCCTTTATAAAGTGGGCCGTCACAATGTGGGCAATAGGCTACCCCTTTGTTACGGTAATCAGCCTCTCCAGGCACTCCTAGTTCACGCCAACGAGCCCCCGTTGCCAAGATAAGAGATTTCGTCTTTAGCGTAGCCCCATTTGCCAGTTTCAACTGGATTTCTTTGCCTGGAATCAGCTCTTCGGCACGCTGTACGTTCATGATATCCACATCATAATCACGTACATGCGCCTCTAGCGCTCCGGCAAAAGAAGGGCCATCGGTTTCGCGTACAGAGATGTAGTTTTCAATGGACATCGTATCCAATACCTGACCGCCGAAACGTTCAGCGACCACACCCGTACGAATCCCTTTACGCGCTGCATAAATAGCGGCAGCAGCTCCTGCGGGGCCACCACCTACGACTAATACGTCATAGGGCTCTTTTTCATTTAAGGCTGCAATTTGCTCTTCGCTATCACCTGTACCCAGTTTAGCGAGTAACTCCTCGGCATTGGCTCGGCCATAGTGGAATTCTTCACCGTTTAGAAAAACGGCAGGTACAGACATGACTTCGCGCTGTTTGACTTCATCCTGAAACAACGCACCATCAATCGAAGTGTGTTTGATACGTGGATTGAGCACCGACATTGCGTTCAAGGCTTGGACTACATCTGGGCAGTTCTGGCAGCTCAAGGAGTAGTACGTTTCAAATACATAATCCTCATTCAAATTACGAATTTGATTGGCGACCATCTCATCCATTTTAATCGCATGACCACCCACTTGAAGTAATGCCAGCACCAGAGAGGTAAACTCATGCCCCAACGGAATCCCTGCAAACTCCACAGCAATATCACTGCCTGCACGCTGAATCTTAAAGGAGGGCTGACGAGAGCTCTGACCATTGTCTAAAAATGTAATTTTAGCTGGGCTAAGCTCCGCAATTTCAGTTAAGAGTTCGCGTAATTCATTGGATTTAGCGCCCTCATCGAGTGACGCAATTAGCTCGATTGGTTGCGTGATATTTTCTAAGTACGCTTTAAGCTGTGTTTTTAAACCTGCATCTAACATAATGGTGGCTTCCTTTTTAGGCAGTTTTTAGTGAAGTGAGGAATGTAAGGGGCAAAAAAAGCGCCCGATATAATCGGGCGCTGTAGAGGCGAATGGGTTATTCATTTGCCTCTAAGCAATCCCGCTTAGATTTTACCTACTAGATCTAGGGATGGAGCTAGCGTTTTAGCACCTTCTTCCCATTTAGCTGGACATACTTCGTTAGGGTTTTTAGCGATGTACTGAGCGGCTTTAACTTTACGTAGCAACTCTTTAGCATCACGACCAATACCGTTGTCGTGGACTTCCATGGTCTTGATTTGACCTTCAGGGCTAACAATAAATGTACCGCGAAGTGCTAGACCTTCTTCTTCGATTAGCACTTGGAAGTTACGAGCCAACTGATGAGTTGGGTCAGCCAACATAGGGTAGTTCACTTTACCAATAGCAGCAGAGGTGTCATGCCATGCTTTATGAGCAAAATGTGTATCTGTAGATACGGAGAAAATCTCTACGCCGTATTTTTGGAACTCAGCGTAGTTATCGGCTAAGTCTTCTAGCTCTGTTGGACATACAAACGTAAAGTCAGCAGGGTAGAAAACAAAAACAGACCATTTTCCGGCAATGCTTTCGTTGGTGTACTCTTTGAACTCACCATTGTGGTAAGCCATGGCTTTAAAAGGTAGGATCTGTGTATTGATTAAGGACATCGTAGTTATCTCCCGTTCTGGTTAATTTGTGACAGTGATTTCATTATAGGAATTCACTATCAATTTGTGAAATTGATTAAATTTATTGAATCGATAGTTTTTAGCTATGAGACAATGAGTAAAACCTATAGATCAATTTACTTAATATAGGTTAACAGGGCTTTATGACAAATAAAAGCCCTGCCCAGGGTTATGACTCTGACGCACCCTTTGCTTTGGAAGCACAATAATGATGCAATGCTTCTCGGGCAATGACTAATTCCTCGTTTGTAGGAATCACCCAAACTGAAACAGCACTGTCTTCCGTTGATATTTTTTGTGCACTTTGTGCGTTTAGCTCTGGGTCTAGTTTGACCCCTAGCCATTCTAGGTGCTGACAAATACGCGCTCGAATTTCAGGGCTATGCTCCCCAACCCCTGCTGTAAAGACAATGCCATCCATCCCTTGGGTTGGAACACATAAACCGGCTAAGCTTTCTGCTGTACGAAAACAGTAATAATCGACGGCTAATTTTGCATTAGGGTCCTCGCTGGCTAGCAAGGTGCGCATATCACCGCTAATGCCCGACAACCCTTTCATACCAGACTGGTTATACAAAAGATCCTGAATCTCATCTGCATTTTTTTGACGCTGCTGCATCCACCAAAGTACGACTCCAGCATCTAAACGCCCTGGGCGTGTACTCATGGGTAAGCCATCTAAGGCCGTGAAACCCATTGTACTGACTACACTTTTACCATTTTGAATCATGCACGCTGATGATCCTGACCCCAAGTGCGCCACAATCACACGTCCTTGATGTAGTTCAGGTAAATGTTGCTCTAGGTAGTCCGAAATATACTGATAAGACAAACCATGGAAACCATAACGGCGCACGCCCTGATCGTAATAACGCAAAGGTAAGGCGTAGTGGTTATACAGCGGGTCCTGCTGACAGTGGAAGGCCGTATCCACACATGCAATCTGTAAAATTTGAGGCCAGTGTTTACGAATAACACGAACTGGGGCCAAATTATTATGCTGATGCAATGGAGCCAATGGGGCCAAGTCATCTAAGTAGGTCAAGAGCTGATCGTCAATAACCGCACTATCATCCATGTCAGAACCACCATGCACAATGCGATGTCCTACCGCTATGGCAGGCTTATCCATACGGAATGTTAACCAGTTAGCCAATAGTTCCTGAGCCGCTTGAAGGTCTTTGGTTTCATCAAACGTAGTAGAACGATCTTCGAGTATCTGCCCTAATGCCCCTTTTACCTTGAAATGCGCTATATCTGTGCCGATCCCAGAAACCTGCCCGCCATATAGATAGCTTAAATCATTCACATCTACGGTTTCGGCATCGGGTATCTGATAGACGTTAAATTTAAGGCTGGAGCTACCCGCGTTAATAACAATTAATTTTTCACTCATGTTATTCCCCTGCCGCTGCAGCCAAAATGGCGTTTTTTTTCATGAGTGCATCCGCATAAACAGCAGCTACGGCACACGAGGCCAATCGCGCTGTCGCAGAGTCGGCACGGCTAGTTAGAATAATAGGTACTCGGGCACCTAAAACAATACCTGCGGCCTCAGCACCTGATAAAAAAGTGAGGTTTTTTGCCAGCATATTACCGGCTTCTAGATCGGGAGCCACCAAAATCTGAGCCCGTCCTGCTACTTCAGATTTAATCCCTTTAATACGAGCGGCCTCTAAGCTAATCGCATTATCCATTGCTAAGGGCCCGTCAATAATGACATCTGTAATTTGCCCTCGATCGGCCATCTTACATAATGCCGCAGCCTCTAGTGTGCTTGGGATTTTTTCAGTCACGGACTCTACGGCGGATAAAATGGCAACGCGTGGAATACCTAGGCCTAAGCCAACGTGTAAATCTGCCGCATTTTGCACAATATCGACCTTAGTCGTTAAGTTAGGCACAATGTTAATCGCTGCATCTGTGATAAAAAGCAGCTCATCGTAACTAGGCACATCCGTAATAAACACATGACTGACACGACGCTCAGTGCGTAGCCCTTTACCCTCTACCGTCATCACAGCATGCATTAGCTCATCTGTATGCAAACTGCCTTTCATCAATAACTGAGCATTACCACGTAATACCTGTAATACGGCTGTCTCGGCAGACGCATGACTATGTGCTGTATTGATAATTTGAATACCGTCTAGGTCGTAGCCATGTTCTGCTGCTACGGCCTCGATGCGTACCTTAGGTCCAACAAGAATGGGAGTGAACAAGCCCAGTTTTGCGGCCTCAAGGGCGCAACCTAAAGAGACCTCATCGCATGGATGCGCAACAGCACATACACGACGCGGTTCTTGCTGTTGCGCGCGCTCTATTAACTGAGCAAATGAAGCGGGTATTTGTGACACAATGACTCCTTGTAGTAAAAGCAGTGCAACGATGCAACCACTTACATTTTAAGGGTTAGCACTATACTTTGCTATGTCAAAGCTCAATTAAAGCGAATTAAAAGCGATTAAAAACAATTTGTTGTGTCAGCGCCCCTTGAAATTACAAAAGTCGCCCTTATATAATTAGCACTCAGAGGGGTAGAGTGCTAACACCTCCCCTAACTCAACGAATTTATCTTGACCAACTTGTTTTTGAACAGGAGTTCATCTTATGAAATTGCGTCCTTTAGGCGACCGTGTGATCGTCAAACGTTTGGACAATGAGCGTCAAACTGCCTCTGGTATTTTTATCCCTGAAAGCGCTGCTGAAAAACCTGATCAAGGTACAGTAGTAGCGGTTGGCCCAGGCAAGCGTTCCGATGACGGCACCGTTCTACCTTTAGACCTAAAAGTTGGCGACAAAGTATTGTTCGGCAAATATGCCGGTCAGAGCGTCAAAGTAGACGGCGATGAAGTACTTGTGATTCGCGAAGAAGAAATCCTCGCTGTTTTCGAGTAATACAGTCTTATCCACATATTAACGCTACTGAATTAAGGAATTACCTATCATGGCTGCAAAACAAGTATATTTTGGTGATGATGCTCGTACACGCATTGTACGTGGTGTAAACATTCTAGCTAACGCTGTTAAAACAACAATGGGCCCCAAAGGTCGTAACGTTGTTTTAGATCGCTCTTTCGGTGCTCCTACCGTAACCAAAGACGGTGTATCCGTAGCTAAAGAAATCGAACTTAAAGACAAGTTCGAAAACATTGGTGCTCAACTCGTTAAAGAAGTGGCTTCCAGAACTTCTGATAACGCTGGTGATGGTACAACAACTGCAACCGTTCTAGCTCAAGCTATCGTCGAAGAAGGCTTGAAATACGTTGCCGCTGGCATCAACCCAATGGATCTAAAACGTGGTATCGACAAAGCAGTGGCTGTAGTAGTTGATGAGCTACGCACACTATCCCGTCCTTGCACCACCACAAAAGAAATCGCTCAAGTTGGCTCTATCTCTGCTAACAGCGATGCCTCCATTGGTCAGATTATTGCTGACGCCATGGACAAAGTAGGCAAAGAGGGTGTGATTACTGTCGAAGACGGTAAATCCCTGGACAACGAATTAGACGTTGTTGAAGGTATGCAGTTTGACCGTGGTTACTTATCCCCTTACTTCATCACAAACACAGAAAAACAAGTTGCGGTTCTAGAGAACCCGTACATCTTGATTTTCGACAAAAAAATCAGCAACATCCGTGACTTGCTACCTATCCTAGAGCAAGTAGCTAAAGACGGTCGTCCTTTGTTGATCATTGCTGAAGACGTTGAAGGCGAAGCCCTTGCTACCCTAGTTGTAAACAACATCCGCGGTATCCTAAAAGCCACTGCTGTTAAAGCTCCTGGTTTTGGCGATCGTCGTAAAGCCATGTTGGAAGATATCGCTATCCTAACAAACGGTACAGTGATTTCCGAAGAAACAGGCATGTCTTTAGAAAATGCTGACGTAACCCACTTAGGTCAAGCTGTTCGCGTCGAAGTAGGCAAAGAAAACACCATCATTATTGATGGTAGCGGTGATAATGTTTCTATCGAAGCTCGCGTTAAACAAATTCGCGCTCAAATCGAAGAAGCCACCTCTGACTACGACCGTGAAAAACTGCAAGAGCGTGTAGCTAAACTAGCTGGCGGTGTTGCTGTAATTCGCGTTGGTGCAGCTACTGAAGTTGAAATGAAAGAGAAAAAAGCACGCGTAGAAGATGCGCTACACGCAACTCGTGCTGCTGTAGAAGAAGGGATCGTTCCTGGCGGTGGCGTAGCACTAATCCGTGCTCGTAAAGCCGTTGCTTCTCTAACTGCAGATAACATCGACCAAGAAGCAGGTATCAAGCTTGTTCTACGTGCTATCGAAGCCCCTCTACGCACTATCGTCAGCAACGCTGGCGAAGAAGCCAGTGTTGTAGTTAACGAAGTCGCCCAAGGCGAAGGTAACTACGGTTACAACGCTGCGACTGGCGAATACGGTGACTTAGTAGAGCAAGGTGTTCTAGACCCAACTAAAGTAACCCGCACAGCACTACAAAATGCCGCCTCTGTTGCTAGCTTATTGCTAACAACCGAAGTTGCAGTTGCTGAAATTGCCGAAGACAAACCTGAAGGCGGTATGCCTGATATGGGTGGTATGGGCGGCATGGGTGGTATGGGCGGTATGGGTTTCTAAGAACCTAACCGACCAGCGCTGTGTTAATACCACAGCGCAAAAATGACGCGCATTAGCCCCTGCTTTTTTGCAGGGGCTTTTTCGTGGGCGCACGTATAATAGGTACTATCGATTATTTTTAATGCTTATTATGAAATTTATAGACCAACTTCATCACGCTTGGGTAGATCAAAACTCGCTCTTAACCCTAGGGTTAGACCCTGACATCAGTCGCTTTCCTAATGAGCTAAAGGGCTCTACCCAACCCATTTATGATTTCTGCACGGGCATTGTGGATGCATGTGCCCCCTATGTCAGCGCATTTAAACCTCAAATTGCTTATTTTGCTGCCCTTAGGGCCGAGGATCAGCTTGAGCGTATCTGCACCTATATCAAGCAGCACTACCCTGCACTACCTATCATCTTGGACGCTAAGCGTGGTGATATTGGATCTACAGCTCGTCAATATGCCATTGAAGCTTTTGATCGCTATGGTGCCGACGCGGTGACAGTTAACCCCTACATGGGGATGGACTCCATAGAGCCCTATTTTGAGTGGCCTGAAAAAGGCGTCATTATTCTCTGCCGCACATCTAACCCAGGTGGTTCTGACTTGCAATTTATGCCACTACAAAATGGCACCCCGCTTTATTTGCATGTTGCAAAACTGGTCTCAGAGAAATGGAATACCTATGGTCAATGTGGCCTAGTAGTAGGTGCTACTTTTCCTGAAGAAATTGCAAAAGTACGTGCTGTAGTCGGCGATATGCCACTACTTGTTCCCGGTATCGGGGCCCAAGGGGGCGATATTCCGGCGACGGTTCGTGCCGGTTTAAATAGTATTGGCACAGGCATGATGATTAACTCATCACGAGCCATTCTTTATGCGAGCAACGGTACAGATTGGCAAGAGGCTGCTGCACGTGTCGCCAAGGAAACCCGTGATGCGATTAATGCCGCCCGTTAATCATTAAACAACCCTGAGTTAATGGGTATGGATTGCTCTGCCGTATCCTCTATAGTGGGCTGCGGCGGGGCCAAATTAGGCTCAATTAAATCCAGTGCGTGCTGCAAGGCAAACAATACGGCCTGTTCGCGAACGGCGTGGCGACTGCCCTGAAAAACCTCTGTAAACGCATGTGTGACCATGCCATCGCCAACCCTACGTGCCAACCCAAAGCAAACCATGCCGACTGGCTTCCCCGGTGTAGCCCCTGTCGGCCCCGCAATACCAGTGGTCGAAATCGCAATATCTGATGCTGCACTTTTAGTAAGTACCCCCATTGCCATTTCCATCGCTGTTTGTTCGCTGACGGCACCAAATCGGTCTAAGGTTTCCGCATTTACGAGCAAGTCTTGCTGTTTAGCCTCGTTGGTATAGGTAATATAACCACGCTCAAACCATTGGCTTGATCCACTAATTGCTGTAATTGCTGCACCAA
Source organism: uncultured Paenalcaligenes sp. (assembly GCF_947630565.1). Classification (NCBI taxonomy): domain Bacteria; kingdom Pseudomonadati; phylum Pseudomonadota; class Betaproteobacteria; order Burkholderiales; family Alcaligenaceae; genus Paenalcaligenes; species uncultured Paenalcaligenes sp. The sequence continues at coordinate 21,925 of NZ_CANRIC010000012.1, read as the reverse complement.
GCAACCCGCCGGTACACGATTCAGCGCAAGACAAGACCAGTTGGTGCCTCAGTAGCGCAGTGCCCAGTTTTTGGGCTGCGATTTCGGCAGAGTTATAAGTGGGCTCCATAACAACACCTCTTAGATAAAGTAAGCCACTGCATATAAGACGGCTAGACTATAAAGAGCCGCAAGAATGTCATCTAGCATGACACCAAAGCCGCCGCTTAACTGTGCATCAAAATAACGAATAGGCATAGGCTTTGTTATATCAAATAACCTAAATAAAGCAAAAGCGAGCACTTGCATCCACCAAGTGTTCATGGGTAATAGCCATAACACGAGCCAAAAAGCAACGGCTTCATCCCATACCATACCACCATGGTCGGATACGCCTATATCATCACCACTACGTTGACAGGCCCATACCCCGATGACGAAGCACACAATCACCGTCGCAATCCAAGGCAAGGTCTGCATCAGAAGCAGCCAAACGCCCCAACCCCATAAGGTTCCCCATGTACCTGGTCCCGGATAAATCAGCCCTGAGCCCATGCCAAAGGCGATAACACGCCAAGGCTTAGCATAAACCCAAGCTAAGCTAGGACGAAGCGTTGTTTTTTTAGTCATAATGTCATTGAGTTAGGGAAGTGGTCAAACCCACCCTGCACAGGAAGTGTCAATGCCTGTTTATTTTCATCCAATACCGTAATCCCCGGACTATCGGTAATGGTCCCGATGCGAGAAAGCATAACCTGATGGGCTGCGGCAGTTTCAAGTAAATAAGCTCGCTCTGCGACAGGTGCAGTAAAACAGAGCTGGAATACGTCTCCACCGCTTAAGACAGCGGATTGGCGCACTGACTCATCTACGCCTTGTAATGCCGAGTGAACGGGTAAAGCCGCCCACTGCAGGGTTGCACCACAATGACTCGCCTTTAAAAGATGAGATAAGTCTTGCAATAGGCCATCTGAAATATCAATAGCGGCATGAGCATGCCCAAGCAAGGCAGGAGCGAAATGGATAGGAGGCTGGGGCCGCTCTAAGAGTGGCCGACTCTGTTCTAATCGCCCCGTATCCATAGGCAAAGTACCAGACAAATAGCGGAGTGCTAAATCAGGCGCACCTAACGACCCACTCACCCAAATATCATCTTCAGGGCGTGCCAAATCACGGCGCAAGGCTTGGACAATAGGGACTTCGCCAAAAACCGTAACCGTTAACACGATTCCATGTGGATTCCGCGTCGTATCGCCCCCGATTAGGGGACAGCCTGATGATTTGGCTAAAGCTAAAAAACCCGCACTAAAATCACGTAGCCAAGGCTCATCGACTGAGGGCACTGCTAGCGCTAATACGCAACCTTTAGGTGTTGCCCCCATTGCGGCTAAATCCGAGATATTCACGGCTAAGGCCTTATGACCTAGCGAATGTGGGTCTACGTCAGGGAAAAAATGACGGCCTTCAATCAGCGTGTCAGTACTGACTGCTAATTGAAAGCCGGGTTGGACTGAGAAAACAGCGCAGTCATCACCTACGCCTATATAGCCCTCTGGAGCAGCTTGATTAAAAAAACGTTGAATCAAACCAAATTCGTTTAGGGCTGACATGGGCGTCTCTGGGTTAGGAGCGTTTTTTAGCGCGTTTTGCCTGATATTTTTTAAACTCTGCGGGACGAACTTGAGCGGCCACACGGTCTAAAACACCGTTTACAAATTTAAAACCATCTGTACCACCAAACGACTTGGCTAGCTCGACGGCTTCGTTGATTGTCGCACGGTAAGGAACCTCGGTGTGGTTGACTAATTCGTATGTACCTAGCAACAAAACCGCATGTTCTATAGGTGATAGTTCTTGAAGACCACGATCCACAAAAGGTTTAAATTGCTCTTGTAAGGGAGAGGCGTCACGCATCACACCGAACAAAATCGTTTTATACCATTCAATATCACAGCTTTCAAAACCATTTTCACCACGGATATGTGCATCAATGGAACCCGATTCTTGGAGGCCATCGGCACCACGAATCAACCATGCATAAATACCCTGCAGAGCAAAACCACGAGCACGGTGACGAGGTGTACCGTCTAGCAATTCGTCCTGTTCAAAATCAACAGAATCAGTTCTCATCGTCAAAATCTTCGTCCTCGTCATCGAAATCTTCATCGCTAGGCTCTAGCAAAGAGAGCAAGTTTGCCATCTCTACAGCAGCTTGAGCACAATCACGACCTTTTTCTGCAGCTCGTGCATGGGCTTGTTCTTCGTTTTCAACCGTTAAAATACCGTTGGCAATGGGTAAACCTGTCCCAATCGAAACACGAGCAATCGCAGAGGCGCTTTCATTGCTAACGACTTCGAAGTGATAGGTTTCGCCACGGACTACGGCACCTAAAGCGATCAATGCATCAAACTCGGTGGTTTCAGCCATTTGAATGATGGTGACACCAACCTCTAGGGCTCCAGGTACAGAAAAAACGGTAATATCTTGGGGATCAACGCCAAGCTTAGTTAACTCTTCGATACATGCGTCTTGTTGGGCTAGACCGATTTCCTCGTTAAAACGAGCACGGACAATACCAATATGTAGGCCTTCGCCGTTTAAATCAGGTTCAACAATATAGGGCTTCATGGGGTGGACTCCAAACAAAATTAGGCGGTGGGTTCGGTCAGGTAGCCCGTCACGGTAAGGGCAAAACCGGTCATACTTGGCATTTTACGTGGGCGGGCTAATAAACGAGCTTGGCCTACATCTAAGTCACGTAAAATTTGTGCGCCTATACCATATGTGCGCAAATCGTAACGGTGTTCTGCAGCGGCAGTTGACGCCGTACCAGCAGGCTGTTCGCTACGTAAATTGAACTGCTCGAAGATCTTTTCCTCGGAACCTTGACAATTTAACATAACCACCACCCCTGATGGGGCTTTAGCAATGGTTTTTAATGCAGCAGGAATACTCCAGCTGTGATCATCGCTGTCTGCACACAACATATCTATGACCGTAGTCGGTTCGTGAACACGCACTAAGGTTTCTGTGTCTGCTGTGATATTGCCATGCACCAGTGCTAAATGAGGAGCCCCCGAGGCTAAATCTTTGTAGCCAATGGCACGGAATGCCCCCCAAGGGGTTTGCATATTTTGGTCGAACAAACGCTCAACCATGGACTCATGCGCACTACGATATTGAATTAAGTCCGCAATCGTACCAATTTTTAAATTATGTTGCTGAGCAAATTCGATCAACTGTGGCAAGCGAGCCATCGTGCCATCTGGATTTAAAATCTCACAGATCACAGCGGCTGGTGTTAAACCTGCCATCCGAGTTAAATCACAACCTGCCTCGGTGTGCCCAGCTCGAATCAATACCCCGCCATTTTCTGCCTTTAAGGGGAAAATGTGCCCGGGCTGCACTAAATCAGTAGGTCGTGCATCACGTGCCACCGCGGCACGCACTGTTTTAGCGCGGTCAGCTGCAGAAATACCGGTTTCCACACCCTCTGCGGCCTCGATGGAGACGGTAAAATTGGTTCCAAATCGCGTACCATTACGTACGGCCATCAATGGCAAATCAAGCTGCTGGCAGCGCTCTTCGGTTAAGGTTAAACAAACCAAGCCACGTCCGTGTGTCACCATAAAATTAATGGCTTCAGGTGTGACGAATTCGGCGGCCATGACCAGATCGCCTTCGTTTTCACGATCCTCTTCGTCGACCAAAATCACCATGCGACCAGCGCGTAGCTCGGCCACAATATCGGTAACAGGAGAAATATCGTATTCGTTATTATCTTGTGTATGCTGACTCATGACTGTCCTGCGTAAATGTATTGCCCCTATTTTAGCCCTTGAAGACGAATTAGGTACAATTTCCCTTTATTTGTATAGTCCATTCTATTAATGCAGTAAAAACCCCACGCTTTCTTATGCCTAATGCCCCTCTATCTATTGAAGCAGGACGCCGTCGAATCCAGTCTGTTGAAACAGGACATCGACTATTAGCTGCGCTAGTTAATGCGGCTCAACCCATGCCCTTAGGCGAATTAGCCGCTGCGGCTGAAATGACGTCAGCCAAAGCTCACCCCTATCTGGTGAGTTTTATTAATGTGGGCGTAGTTCGACAAGATGCAATTAGTGGACATTATGAGTTAGGTCCTTTTGCGATGCAAATGGGCTTAGTTAGCCTACAACGGTCCACTCCTCTACGCATTGCCCAGCCTTTGGTGATTGAAACGGCCAACCAAATAGGACACACTCTCGCTACCGCAGTCCTTGGCTCTCATGGACCAACAATTGTGCATCTCTGTGAGGCCAGTTATCCCGTACACGTCAATATGCGGGCCGGTACAGTGATGTCTATGCGCCATACAGCAACGGGGCATGTGTTTGCGGCTTGGCTCGCCCCTAAGGTCGCAGAGCATTACTTAAAACGAGAATATGCAGACTCTGCCATTTTACGTAGTACACATTTAGACTACGAAGACCCAGACTTTGTGCAATTACTCGAACAGGTACGCCAACAAGGGGCCGCCCAAGCTTTGGGTAATCCCTTACCAGGAGTGGATGCAATTTCCGTGCCTATCTTTGATCACTCCGGTAATATCGTGCTGGCCCTCACGAGTATTGGTCCTAGTGCGGTCTTTGATGTAGGGTTGGATGGTGAGATTGCTCATGCCATCAGCCAATGTGCCAAACGAATATCCTCTGCGTTAGGCTATATGCCTGCTAATTAACTCTCTATTTATAATTAATGTGTTAGAACGAGAACTTAAACTTTATATTCCCCCTAATCAACGGATAGCATTAATCGATGCTATTCACCTGATTGCGAGTCAGCCTCCTATCCATCTGGCGGCCCACTACTTTGACACGCCCCTACGCTGCTTAGCACGTCAATTTGCGGCTTTACGCCTAAGACTTGAGGGGACTCAATGGGTGCAAACATTAAAAATGCGTGGCACAGACGAGTTAAGTAAGCTGGAATACAATCATCTTAGACCGGGGCCTAGTTTAGATTTAAGTGTCTATCAAAACACCGCAGCGGCTGCTCTGTTTGAGCAATTAGCTGCCCCCCTAGAGGTCCGTTATCAAACGGATGTGCAACGTACAATTGCGGTAATCAAACAAGACCAGTCAGAAATAGAAATTGCCTTGGACTTTGGGGTCATTAAGGCTAAAGGCTCTGAATTACCGATCAATGAAATTGAGTTTGAACTCAAAACAGGTCACATGACCGATGTATTTACTGCAGCAAGTAAATGGTTAAAACGGTTTGCCTTAATTATTGAGTTACGCTCTAAATCCGAACGAGGCGACGCGCTGTATGAATACATGCTTCACCAGCCTCGCCCTCTAAAAGGAGCCTCAGCTGCACTCGCTCTGGCCCAACAGCCATATCGCCCAGACCCCATTGGTGAAAGTGATGAGGCTTTGGTTTCTCATTTATACATGACAGGGGCCAACGTATTTCTGGGTCAAGTCATCCGTAATGCAACCTTTTTAGCTGGCGTTGATGAAATAGTCGCACCAAAGGACTTACAAGCCAGCTATTTAACATTGTTGCGTGTAGGCCTACGCCGCTTACGTTCTTGCCGTCAGCTCTTTAAACCTTGGTTAACCTCGTCAGAATTGGCTTTAGATCAAGAGTTGCGGGAGCATTACAAAGAGTTTGGCCTCTGGCGTGATAAAGATATGTTCTGGTTAGAGCTGCAACCTAAGTTAGTGGCGGCAGGTTTACCCGCCGCCAAAAAGCTTGAACCACCTAAAAGCAAGACCTCTTCAGCACAGGCTTTAGCCGCCAGTACAGAGTTTCAACTCGTATTGCTCACGAGTTTGGCTAACTTGGTCTTACTTCAAGCACTCAATCCCTCTGCCTACCAACCCGATCTGCCACAGGCTCAGCTTAGTTCCCGCTTAGCAAACTGGCTCAGTCGTATTCAAAAACTATGCGCTCAATTTGGTCTATTGTCCCCATCTGAGCAACACGACTTACGAAATCAAATTAAACGCCTACGTTATAATTTAGAGATAGTGGGTTATTCAACGGATGATGCTCTGTATGCATTATTAGATAAAGCCCAAGATCAGCTCGGCGACCTCTGTGATATCTATGTGGTTCAAGATTGGTATGAAGAAAATGCTGTCAATAAGGCTCAACGTGCTTTTGCCAATGAATGGCTAAATCAAAAAATAGCAAAATACAGTGCTAAAAGTAAAAAAACGCTGGCTCTGTTACAAGACCAGCGTTTAAAACCAGATCGCCATTAAGGCTTTTTAATCACCCAATAACGCACCAGCAAATTCACTGGCAACAAAGGGCTGCAAGTCATGCATGCCCTCGCCGACCCCAATCCAATAAACAGGAATAGGACGAACTCCGTTACTGCCTGCTGCTACTGCCGCTAAAATCCCACCTTTGGCTGTACCATCTAATTTAGTTACGACCAATCCAGTTAAACCAATCGCCGCGTCAAAGGCTTTGATTTGTGCTAAAGCATTTTGCCCTGTATTGCCGTCCACAACTAATAAACACTCATGTGGAGAGCTTGCGTCCGCTTTAGTAATTGCTCGTTTTACTTTTTTCAACTCTTCCATGAGATTGAGCTGTGTAGGCAGTCGACCTGCGGTATCAACCATGACCACATCTGAGCCTCTTGATTTCCCTGCCGTCACGGCATTAAAGGCAACTGCACCTGGATTTCCGCCCTCTTGAGCAATCACCTGCACATTATTACGGTTTCCCCACTCGACAAGCTGTTCTCGGGCAGCCGCTCGGAACGTATCCCCAGCAGCCAATAAAACACTAGCCCCTTGTTGTTGAAAAGTATGGGCTAATTTACCAATAGAGGTTGTTTTACCCGCCCCATTGACGCCCGCAATCATTAGCACAAGGGGTTTAGCCGCATTCAAAGGAAACGGTTTTTCTAAAGGGCTAAGATGACGAGTTAATGCCTCTTTGAGAGCCTTTTTCACCTGCTCGCCCTCTGTGATTTTCTCTTTGCGCACCTGAGCTCGTAAGTCGGTGAGTAGTGCCTCTGTGGCCTCCACCCCTGCATCCGCCATAATCAACGCAGTTTCTAGTTCCTCAAACAACTCCTCATCAACCTTTACCCCAACAAAGAGCGTTGTTAATGACTGACCTGTTCTAGATAATCCTTTACGTAACCGGGATAACCAAGAGCCTTTCGATGGTTTTTCTTGTGTAGTGCTGCCTTCGGCGATAACCGGAGCCACATCAGGTGCAGCTACAGGTAAAGGCTCTGGAGTCGGGACAGATTCGGGTTCCGGTGCGAGTGCGGGTTCCGGCTCAGGGGTCAGTTCAACCTCTTCTAGCTTGGTCTCTACCTGTACATCCCGTGTAAGCTCAACAAAGATATCCTCTTTAGGCGTCAAATCAGCGGTTTCTAAAAGTGCTTGACGTGATGAGGTGGGCTCTGGCGTTACAGTTAACTCGGGCGCTGGAGTCACGTCTGCTACAGGAGTCGGCTCGGGCGCTAAAGTAGGTGCTGCAGCCTCTGGCTCTGACCCCGTCTCAACGGTTTCATCAAGGGCTTGCTCCCCCTGTTCTAGGCGCTGTTGTTCTTGTTGTTCAAGCAGCTCTTGCTCTTTTTTTGCTTTGCGTCTTTTAAAAAAACTAAACATGGCTTTACACTAAACCTAATTTGTTGAATCACGCACTAAAATGTAGGCATGAAAAAAAATGCAATTCGTATCGTAGGTGGACAATACCGTCGCACCCCTATCCCAGTGGTTGATGCCACCAGTTTGCGTCCCACGCCTGACCGCGTGCGTGAAACACTGTTTAATTGGCTACGCTATTTTTGGGCTGATGATTTCAGCAATAAACGCGTATTAGACCTATTTGCGGGTACTGGAGCCTTAGGCTTTGAGGCCGCCTCTAATGGCGTAGCCTTTGTGCAAATGGTAGAGAAAGATCCTACTGCCATTACTGCTTTACGGGCTTTACGAAATAAACTACAAGCCCATCACGTCCGTATTCATGCAGGCGATGCCATGCATGTTCTAGAGCGTGCCGACCACCCTTTTGACCTTATCTTTTTAGATCCGCCTTTTCATCAAGGCTGGTTAGATAAAATATGGAATCAACTACCCACTATTTTAAGCCCAGATGCCTTAATCTATGTTGAAAGTGAGAGTCCTATCGTATTTCCAGCAAACTTTGCTAGTTTACGCCAACAAAAGGCCGGACATGTGCACTTTCAGCTATTAGAATTTGCCGCAACGGCAAAAACAGATAATAATGCGGACAATGCGCCCGATTCTGCATAGCCTTCTATTTGTGGGCTATTCGCTTAATAACTACCCTTTGTATATGACTAAACTATGATTACTGCTGTTTATCCCGGAACCTTCGACCCCCTTACTCGTGGCCACGAAGACCTAGTCCGCCGTGCCGCTAATCTTTTTGATCGCGTGGTGGTGGCGGTAGCCCATAGCCCCAACAAGCGTCCTTTCTTTAGTGTAGACGAGCGAGTCGAAATCGCTCAAGAGGTCTTAAGCCACTACTCTAATGTCGAAGTCAAAAGTTTTGGGGGATTACTCAAAGATTTTGTACGTGAACAAGAAGCTCGTGTCATTGTGCGCGGTTTACGCGCTGTCTCTGATTTTGAATATGAGTTTCAGATGGCAGGCATGAACCGCCACTTATTGCCCGAGGTAGAAACCTTGTTCATGACACCATCAGATCAATATCAATTTATTTCTGGTACGTTTGTACGCGAAATTGCACTATTGGGTGGGGATGTAGGTAAATTTGTTTTTCCATCAGTAGAACGTTGGTTAACCACCAAAGCCGCCGAGCGCCGTCAGCAACAACCAAAAGCCTAACTTCGCCTTAAAGTCTAAATAGGACTACACTAGGTGTATTATCCCTTTAGGCTTTAAGCGGTTTATTATCATGGCCTTATTTATTACCGAAGAATGCATTAACTGCGATGTCTGCGAACCGCAGTGCCCCAACACAGCCATTTATATGGGCGAAGAGATCTACGAGATCGACCCACATTTATGCACAGAATGCGTAGGGCATCATGACGAGCCTCAGTGCATTGTTTTTTGCCCTGTTGAGTGTATTGAAATACACCCTGATCATCAAGAAAGCCAAGAGCAACTACTGGCAAAATATCATCAGCTAACAGCAAAAAACTAGCGATCTGGGTGACCGGGGTCTTTTTTGACTAACCGACATGGGCGACCTAAAACATGCGTAAACCAAACGGCAGCCACGTCGCCCTCATCAATAGCAGCCATTGTTTGCCCTTGTAAGTTCGTGACTTGGCAACGTACCTCATCATCGTCTTCTAAGACATCCAAAAGCAACTCTAAGCGAAGCATGCCTGGGGCTCGTAGCTGTAATTGCCCCATGTGTAACCGCAACGACACCTGATCTAATGCGGTAGCGTCTTGGGCAGTTAAACAGTGATTATCTGCGCCAACGAGAAACCATTGCTCGTGGTATTTTTCAGCCCCATGGATAGCAGGAGCAAAGCAAATAGGTGTGCTGATTTGTTTTGTCATTATTTGGTTTTCAATAAGTCTTTTAACGTATTACCTAACGATTTCGATGTATCTGTAGTAGGTTGCACGGGCACCGTGGCCTCGATGATAGAGCCTAAGTCTGGTCGCCCTAAAAGCCCCAACAGCCCATTATCTATTGCTTGCTGTACAGCAGGATGATCTAAACGCTGCCATTGCAATCGATAGCGCGGTGCTGCCCACATACCGCTAAATCGTACAAACAAGGGGTGTGAAGTATAAGCCACTAAATCTGCGTACTCAGGGGGCAACGTTTTTTTGATCAAATCAAAACGCAAATCCATATCCATTTGCTTATTCACCACATCCACATAAGAAAATGGCTCTGCTTTCATTTTTAACCCATCGGTCTGCCACTGCAGTTTTTTAAATATACCCTGCCCGTTTTCCAATTGCAGCTGTAACTCTAAATTTTTAAAAGAAGTGGCCTGCTCTGCCGTGTATAGCTCCGTGGGCGCCTGTATTTGCCCACTAAACACATTACGCACAGCCTCATTGGCACTACGTAAATGCTGCCACACATCCCATCCTATCACTTGCCCATCTTTTGCTTTTAGCTGAATCAAACCAGCCAGTGCCGCACGTTGTGCTAACTCGGTACGACCTTGTGTTTTTAGCTTAGCCTCTATATCCCCACGCCCCGTTAACGAAATGTGGGAGTCAGCACTCTGGGAGAGTTTTTGCAAATCAATGTCTTTGAGCTGCACGTTTAATTCAGCCTCAGCTCGGTCGTGCTGCCATAGCCCAGAGCCATTAATCTTGCCATCAAAGAGTTCCGCTGCTAGTTTTTTCAGTGTAATGGCTCGGTCTTTTTGCTCAGCCTCTACCTGTACTTGAGATAGCTTCAGTTGCTGCACCGTCAACTCATCGGCACTCACATTTAGTTGCGTATGCAAGGTACGCCAATCAAAATAATCAGGAAGCATTCTGGCATGGGCCACATTGGCCTTATCTGATTGACGTCGTGACTGAACAGATTTCGTTGATGGTAACCACGGATTCATGTCTAGTTCTTGGGCTTGTACCTCTACGCCGAACTGCCAATGCTGATCATGCTTTACATGAGTGCTTAGCTGCGCATGCGTATTAGCACTTTGCCATAACCCCTGAAACAAGCCGGCCTGCTCAGACCAGCTCCACTCTCCATTGCCGGTGAGCTTTGCATTGGCAGGGTTAGGATTTAACGCCTCATCCTCTAAGAGCAAATGCGCATCAAGATCCTGCCATGATAACCGTAATGCGTCTTGTTGCCATTGCGCTGACGCCGTTGCTCCCAGTTTCCATGCCGTATCTACCGCTTTATTCGCCACATCTATTTGGACCTGACCCAATTGGAGTGAGTCTAATGTGCCACTAAAATCCTTCGCCCGTCCATTTAGGCCAAACATCACTGCACCTTGTTGCTGCTTAAAGGAGGCAGCAACAGGTTCGCCTTGAATTTGCTCAGGATCAATATCCATACGAGGCACATCTAAAGCAAATTCAATCTTATGCTCAGCCTGTCCTTCGGGGACCGGTAGAACACCATTCAATCGGACTTGAAGTTTTTGGGTATTAAAAACACGTAGATTGCGTTTTAGATTAAGTTGAGCGACTTGTAGATTTAACTGTGTTTTATTAACCGTCAGTGACTCGTCTTGCCAGCGACCTTGAGTTAGCAGCTCAATATTGCGAGCACGTAGGTCTTCGGTTAGGGTTAAGAGCTCTAGTCCACCTCGTAAGGTGGCACTGTTTGCCTTATAGGGGCCCACATCACCCACCAAAGATAAATTAATACGCTGTGCCGCGTAGCGCTTTAACTGCGGCTCCAGCTGCACTACGGCCTGCCCTTCGAGGGTCGCATCCGCAGTAGGCCTATCGCCCTGCAATAGTCCTTTAAATATCACATCAAAAGGCTGCCCAAAAGTCATACGCCCAGTATTGAGCTCTACATTTACCAACCGCATTTGCGTTTCAGAGGGCTGATCCGAAAAATGGATTTCGCCCTCTTTAAGATCTAAGCCCGCAATATCAATTTGAAATTCAGCTTGGTTCGCATCAGGAACTAAAGAATGGCTTTGTGCTTGGGCTACAGCAATGGGTAACACATTAAATTGTGTCTGCGTAATGGGTGTCTCATTACCTTTTTGTAATAAATCTGTAAAATTAAACTCACCGTCTTCATCACGCTCTAGCCACACTTTAAAGCCACTGACAGCAACGTGATCGACGACCAAACGATTCCAAATTAGCGGCCAAACCGCCACAGCAAAGCGAGCACTATCCACTGCGGCAAAAGGATCTTCACTGTTTTTTTGGCTTAACGAGACCTGCTCAACGGACAAGCCGATACGAGGGAATAAAGAGAGCTCTATTTCACCATCAATCCGTAGATGTCGCTGATAGCGATCATAAACCATCTGCTCTACTTTATTTTTATATGCATTAGGATTAAAAGTGAGCAAAAAAACTGCACCACCAACTAAAGCCACAATGACAAAAACCACTAAAGCAAAAAGTCCTCGTTTAAACCAGTTTTTCATCTAGGTCTCTAATCTCAAAAACAGATACTATAAATAGATGACATGTTACGGCACCTATATTACAAAAAATTGTAACGATATTGATTTTATTTATGTTTAATGCATAAATAAGCCGTTACGATACCATTATGTGTTACCAACTTATCTAACAAGCGAATACGGATACTATGAAATTTGAAACTCTAGCCATACACGCAGGTTACAGCCCTGACCCTACCACCAAATCTGTTGCGGTTCCTATCTATCAAACCACGTCTTACGCCTTTGACAATACACAACATGGCGCAGATTTATTTGATCTTAAAGTTCCCGGCAACATCTACACCCGTATCATGAACCCCACAAATGCGGTTCTCGAAGAGCGAGTCGCGGCGTTAGAGGGTGGGGTTGGAGCCTTAGCCGTCGCCTCTGGTATGGCCGCCATCACTTATGCTATACAAACCCTTGCCAAAGCTGGTGACAACATTGTGTCGGTAAGTAAGCTTTATGGTGGCACATACAATCTATTTGCTCACACATTTCCTCTGCAGGGCATCACAGTTAAGTTTGCTCCTCATGATGATATTGCCGCCATTGAAGCGCTGATTGATGATAATACACGTGCTGTATTTTGCGAAACCATTGGCAACCCATCCGGCAATATTATCGACCTTGAGGCCCTCTGCGAAGCCGCACATCGTCATGGTGTTCCCGTTATTGTCGATAACACCGTCGCCTCCCCAGCATTATGCCGTCCTTTTGAGCATGGTGCTGATATTGTGGTGCATTCTTTAACAAAATACATGGGTGGACACGGCACAACGATTGCGGGTGCTATTGTAGACTCAGGTAAGTTTGATTGGGTAAAACACAAAGCACGTTTTCCCATCCTAAACAATCCAGACCCCTCTTATCATGGCGTGGTCTATACCGAAGCCTTTGGTCCTGCTGCTTTTATCGGTCGCTGTCGTGTGGTGCCTTTACGTAATACGGGTGCGGCACTATCTCCATTTAATGCTTTCCAAATTTTACAAGGCATAGAGACATTAGCCTTACGTATGGAGCGCCATACAGAGAATGCACAAAAAGTGGCCGAATTCCTAGAGAACCATCCTCAGGTAAGTTGGGTTAACTATGCCGGTCTACCTACGAATCCTGAGCATGGATTGGCTCAGAAATACTTTGGTGGTAAACCTGCTGCGATTTTAAGTTTTGGCATTAAAGGGGGCCGTGATGCCGGTGCTAAGTTCATTGATGCCTTAAACTTAATCTTACGTTTGGTGAATATTGGTGATACCAAATCCTTAGCGTGTCATCCCGCCACCACTACGCATCGTCAACTAAACGAAGCCGAGCTAAAACAGGCAGGTGTCAGCGCAGATATGGTGCGCTTATCATTAGGCATTGAACACATTGATGACATATTAGCTGACTTAACCCAAGCCTTAAACGCCAGTAAAATCTAGGTTTTTATGTCTTAAAGCCAGTTAAATAACTCAGGGCCTCCCTAGTATCAGTAGGCCCTGAGTTTTTCTTGTCTGTAAATACGAAAAATCACTGTAATTAAGTATTGTTATTCTAGGTCGCTTTCACCTAGAATTTTGGCAATCTATAACAAAACCTACTTATAGATTCTTACTATATAGAATAATAACCATAATAACCATGACACATACACAGAGTGATTACGACCCACACACCACCTTTGACACCGATCTGATAGATCAAACCCTAGCCTCTATCCATGAGCTATCTTTAGGTGTACGTCTCCATGCCGATAACTCTGAGCTGTTAAATGCGCATGTGTTAGACATTAATTTCGATGAGAACTGGATTTTTTTATCTTATCCTCAGGCTCAGTCAGAACAACTGGGTTCTCTCGAATCAAATCAGCTTACGATCTCTATTATTATTGATTCTAATTATGTTGAGATGCAGCTTGAAGATGTCATAACCACCAGCTATAAAGGGATTCCAGCATTAAAGGCCGCATTGCCTGACCATATGCTTAAAATTCAGCGCCGCAATAGCTTTCGTATTCAGCCTCCGCCGCATCAAGCCCCTGTCTGTACAATCCCCTTAGATCAACCTGTAGAACTGGCTCTTTTTGATATCAGTGCCAGTGGCCTTTCTTTAATAGATCCGTCTTTAGCGCTGTCTTTTGAAAAAGATGCGTTATTAACGGGTTGTATTTTACATTTATCCGATATTGATAAAATTGAAATTAATTTACATGTAGTGCGCCATCATCTTCAAGAGTTAGCCACGAATAAAAAAGTACAACGCATTGGCTGTGCCTTTGTGGACCTAAGCCGAGCCCAACAGCAACGTATTGATTTTTATATTAATCAGCAACAACGTTTATTAATAGCTAAAGAAAGAGGGCTAATGTAAAAATCAAAGCAGCACAAAATACCCTGATTCTGTGCTGCATCATCACGCATTATTTTTTAGCTAACATGCCTAATACAGAGCTTAGGATAGCATTAGTATCTAACTGAGCCGGAGCCGTGCCATTTCCGGTGCCACTAAACACCTTGTCTACCACCACGGGTAACAAATTAGTTAAATGATTTAATACAGAGCTTTGATTTAAACCACTTTTTTCGGCTAAATCAGATAGCATCCCTGTGCCAAGGACTTGCTCAAGCTGACTGGGCTCAACGGGCAAATTTTGCCCTTGTCCCATCCACGAAGCGACCACTGCACCTAAACCACCTTGTTTAAAAGCATCTACTAGGCCATTAATACCACCAGGGTATTGATTCAACGCTTGTAATAAAGCAGGTAACAAACTGGCTTGTTCTTTTTGATCCTTACCTAACGCCATTGAGGCGGCTGCAGATAACACTGAATTCAATAAACTCATAACAAATTCCGTAATGTGATAGTCCTATTTATTAGGGCTACATTGCTGTTAATTTTACAACGATTAACCTATGTTATCGCGTTACATACAGGATTATCAGTAAAGGTCTAAATATTTTGGCATAATACCATCTCATACAGTTACTTATTTTATGGTGTTTTTGCATGTCGGCTGCATCAGATCAAAATACATACGATCCTTATCGGATTGACTCCCCTCAGGAAATTGACCAACTCTTGCTACAAATCATTAAGCAAGGTGTTTTGTTACGTATGCACAATGGCAATATCAACAATGCCGTCATTACGACATTGGTTGATATTGACTTCGACACCAACTCTCTCATCATTGATAGTGCAGCTCAACAAACCATTAACGAGCAACTCATCAACAGTGAGCGTGCTTTTTTTGAAGCCCTAGTCAATCAAGTCTCCATTGAGTTTCAAGTCCAACCTCTCAGTGCAACCACCCACGACGGGCGTGCGGCGCTAATGGGGCCTATCCCTCTGTTTTTGCGTAGAATCCAACGCCGAGACAGCTTTAGAATTCGTCCTAAAGGCAGCACAGCTGCCTCATGCACACTAAATACCAAAACAACACCTGTAACTTTGCCTGTGTTTGACATTAGTTCAGGTGGAGTAGCCATATCTGATGAACTATCGGTATTAAATGCCTACAAAGGTCGTATTTTTCCTGACTGCTTATTGACTCTACCAGGAGTCGGTGAGGTTACTGTTGACCTCCAAGTCGTACGACAGCAAACTCAGACCTTAGCCTCTGGCAAAAAACTTGAACGTTTTGGTTGTTCTTTTTTCAACATTAAAGCCCCCGAACAAATCCGCATTCAAAACTATATTAATCAAGAAGAACGCTCTCAGATTGCGCGTGATCGTGGCTTGGCTTAAATGACATTCACTTTGGCTTAAACAACCAGTACAACAATAAGGCGCAACCTATAAGGGTTGCGCTTAGCCCAATCCATGCAAACAACGGGACGCCCAACAAAAGGGGGCCCAAGTCAAATAACCGGGGTGCTAAGCCCAGCGCAAAAGCGGCCGTAACCAAAGCCACACATAAACGGACTGCGGATTTTTCTAGAGATTGCGCCACCTTATCCAAATGACGCAACTCCATATCTACGCCTATACGACCATGTCGTAAACGATGCAATAGTAAACGGATAGCACCAGGTGTATCAGCAGCTAGATCGTAAAACTCCGCAGCCAAATACGTTGCACGCTGCTTCATGGCAGACACATCGTAATGCTGCTTGATTTCTGCGATGACCATAGGCTCAGCCAAGCGCACCAAATCCAACTGCGGGTCAACCCGTCGCAATACCCCTTCTGCAGTAATGAAGGTTTTAAAAAGCAGACTCAAATCAGCGGGTAAGGTGATTTTCTGTTGTCTAGCCAACGCCATGAAGTCAGTCAACGCACGACCAATTTGCAAGCGCCCTGTACTATGCTGAGCAAGGAATCGCTCTACAGCCATATCTAAATGTACGGGGTCAGCATCGTATTGATCCGACCACGAGAGCAACATCGCGGCCACACCATCACCACGTCCCTCGGTTAATGCTCTCAGTAGAATCAACAGCTGCCCTTTGCGACGCTCAGACAGGCGTCCGACCATCCCAAAATCAATAAAACCGACTCGATTGCCTGCCATTGCCAGTAAATTCCCAGGATGGGGGTCAGCGTGAAATAACCCATCTTGAAGAATCATTTTCAATATAGCTAAAGCACCCCGCTTTGCTAAAAGATGAAGGTCTAAGCCTTTACCTATCAATTCGGCCGCATGTGTCGGATTCGTTCCATGCATAAATTCTTGGACTATGACTCGCTCGCTGGTCCATTGCCAATAAATCGTAGGAAATACAATGTCAGGATAATCAACAAATGCCGCCGCAACTTGATCACAATTATGACCTTCTCGAGCAAAATCCAACTCATCTCGCATAGCGCTCGCCAAATAGCTCACCATCTCCTCGGGTTTAAAGCGAGCCCAGTCCGTACTATTTTGTGCGAGTAAATGAGCCAAATGACTCAGCAACCGCAGGTCTGCTTCGATGGTGGAACTCAAGTTAGGTCGGCGTACTTTCAGCACCACCTCCGTACCATCATATAATCTAGCGCTATACACCTGAGCCATAGAAGCCGCAGCAATCGGTTCAGGATTAAAGTCTAAAAATAGCTGTGTGGGGTCGGCACCTAGGTCTTCAATAAGCTGGGGAGCAATTTGCGCCCATGGCACCGCAGTGACATGGTTATGAAGTTTCTCTAGTTCAGCTGTCCACTCTGGAGCTAATAAATCATGCCGAGTGGCTAAGATTTGCCCTAATTTGACATAAGTCGGGCCCAGAGCCTCTATCGCCTGACGGAGTCGCTCGGGCATAGAAAGCTCATCAATACGTTGTTGTTTTTGTGTGCGAGGTAGCAGTTTTCGCAGTCCTAATTGATCCACTAGGCCATCTACACCAAAACTGATTAAAACACCTGCAATCTCAATGAGCCGAGCTCGGTCTCGTGCTGCCACAATCGCTGTTTCAAGCATGTATTCCCCATCTATTTGACTTAGGTTTCTACATCCTATAGTGCCATGACGTACATAGCACCCTAAAAATAAAGCAGCCTAGGCTGCTTTATTTTTATTATTCGTAATGCTCTTCGACAATACTGGCAAAAGCTTGTTCTGCGCTCATGCCAGACCTCATCATGGCACTAATATCATCGGCATAGTACTGAATATCATCTGGCAACCAGTCTCTGTTTTCACGGAAATAGTTGTACTTATCCACCTCAACGGTATCTGGTACAGCGGCTCGGCGTGCACCAGCCCCTGAACTTTTTCGAGCACGAGGAGCAGCAGCTGGAGGGTTTTTCATTGCCTCTTGAACTTGCTCTAGAGTGAACTCAGCAGATAAATCATCGCTTATGTTGCCGTTTTCGTTTAGGCTATGTAAAAGGTGTTTACCATCAAAACCCATCTTGAATCCACGCTGATTAATTACCTGATAAATCGGCATTTTGGCATGGCCTGGAAATTCAAACTGTACGGTTTTGCCGTAAGCCTGCATTTTTTCTACGACTTCTTTTAAGTAGTCTACTGACAACGATGTTAAATTACCGTCCCAACGTTTAGATCGTCTTGTAGTCAAAATATATACACCCAAAAATCTATATCAAATCCGTGCTGTTTTACAGCGGCTAACCATTGTACGCGCTACAGCATTATTTGTAGAAGCTTTTACGTCATGCACCTAGATTATCACTTCATTCCTTCGGCCTTCGGTCTAGTTCTGTTGGCTACACAACACAATCAGTTGTGTTGGCTAAGCATCGGCTCTGAAAAAGAAGCCCTGCTCCTTGATTTACAGCAATCGTACAAAGCGGCGTCCTTAACAGAAAATCCGACACCACACCCTATTTATGCCCATGCCCTCAATCGCTATGTTGAGTCCGGTCAAATTCAGTCCGAACTAGACCTACAACCCAAAGGAACACCATGGCAAAAACGTGTTTGGCGTGAGCTACAAAAAATCCCTGCCGGTACTACGATTAGTTACTCTGATCTGGCCTTACGCTGCGGCAATCCTAAAGCGGCACGAGCCGTTGCTAGCGCGTGTGCCAACAACCCCATTGCCTTATTTATTCCCTGTCATCGCATCATCGGAAAATCAGGGACGTTAAACGGCTACCGATGGGGGGTAAACCTAAAACAACGACTTTTAAATTGGGAGCAAAAAAAAGACCGTGTTTAGGGGGCTAAACACGGTCCAAAAACGCGCTAGGCGTATCTAACAGCGAACTTATTTACAATGAATTAGTCGACATCATAGTCTAAGGGTTGGTAACTATGTTGCTTGCCTATTACCCCGGCAAAAGCTAATAAGAAGGCCAACCCGCGGCGCACTTCGGGCTCTCGGGTCATTCGAATTAGCCCCATCATAGAAGGCGTCTCTTTCATATCCGAAACCTGTGCACTGGCCATGCGGGCCGCATTTCCAGTAGACCAGACTCCACCGACTAGCTCCTCTCCTGCTTTTGCCATTTTTTCAATCATGTAGGCATCAGACATATCGACCAGATCAGCAGCAATAGAAGCTAAGTCAACTAAGCGATTTAATCGTCCACCAGCAATTAAGGGCTCGAGTTTATTGATCAAATCCTGTAAGCCCATCAACGTCGCATCATCATGTAATAACTGATCAATTTGCTGGCTAGCTGATTCTGCGGCAGTCGGGGTTTGTGTATCCTGTGTCATGGCAGTCTCCGTTATCAATTAGATTAAGCCTCGGGCAACAGCCCAATAAGCGCCTCGATTAAACCCTTTACGCATCAACCCACCTATTTTGTTTGGAGGCGTTGGTTTCACGTCCTCGTTGTAGTCATACCAAAGAGGCATACCATTTTCTAAGCCCATCTGAGCAATCGCCACCACACGACCTTCATACGCATCACACGTGCGTCCAAAACGAATTTCTGAAGCGATGTTATTGACAACCACTGGCGACTGGCTATGACAAGAACCTCCGGCTTTACTGACGGGTAAATCCACGGTATCACCCAATACATAGACATTTTTTAAACCAATGACCTGCATGGTTTCATGATCGGTCGGTAACCAGCCTTCGTCATCCGCTGCATTAGAGACCCCTGTATCTCGTACGGCTTTGACAGCACGAATAGGAGGGGTAGCCATCAAAATATCAAAATTTTCCTCTTTGCCCTCTGCGGAATAAGCAATTTTCCGGTCTGGATCAACCCGATCTAGGGTAAAGCCACGCTGATGCTTAATTCCTTTTTGCTCAAAAATAGGCGGTAAAACCTCGCATGTGTCTTTTTGGAGGAATAAGCAATTACGCAATAATTGAGACACGGTTGGGTAGGTGTATACAATCTCGATTTGATCACGCACCCCCCGTTTACGTAACAGCTCGTCTAGCATCAGAGTGGTTTCTATAGGAGCAATCCCACACTGGTGCGGCACATTATGCGTCTTAGGAAACGTTACGGTAATAAAGATGCGGCCTTTTTCGATTGTTTTAAGTTTGTCAGCTAATTGGCGTGCTGGCGCATGCTGATAGAAATGATCGCCCGCCTCTTTAAGGCCCTCTATGCGCTCTGGGGAGGGGATACAACCAGTGGAAATAATTAAATGGTCATAGCCAAATTTTTTGCCGCTTTTGCACTCGACCGATTGACTATTAAAATCAAAATGCGAGACTTCCTCGACCTGAAAATCAATTTCAGGACGTAATAAACTGCGCTGGGGGCGTCGTAATTCGTCTCTAAAAAAGCTATCAAAGGCCACATACATAAAAGCGGGCTTGTAATAGTGCCACGGCGAGTTAGAGAGCAAAGTTACTTTGACCTTGCCTGCTCGAATCTCTGGATACATTTTAGTTATCAAATGATTAGCGGTCATTGTGCCGCCAATACCACCGCCAATAATTAATATATGATGTGCCATTGCTAAACTCCAAAGTTAGAACGAGGGTTCGTTCTTATTTTTTAGCTTTAAAAAGCCCTGTCATAACAGAGCTTTAATTTAGTTAGGCGCCCAGCGTATGCCACGTATGTTGCCACAGTTCATCAAGGTAATCAGACAAAGGCTCTGTAACGACCTCGTCAAGGCGCAAACACATTAAACGAATTGCCGCCCCATACATCAATGCACTCGCAACCATTGGGTCAATAGGCTTGAGTTCGCCACGTTCTACTCCTTGTGCAACAAAACGACGCATTCGTACAAAAGCAGAGGCAGAGCAAATCGATTTTTCAGAGGGCAGAAACTCTTGGTGTCTGGCATGAATAATAAAAGCCATCGCATCTGGCTCGGCCTCTGTGAGCTTAAAAAGCATACAAATAACGGCCTTGCAGCGAGCTTGAGCGCCCTGATTGTCTTGTTCTATACAGTCAAGCAGCAAGTCCATTTGCCCTAATAAATGGTGATAGAGCGCATGGGCAATACCTGTTTTGTCTTTAAAGTGATGATAGGTAAAGCCAACAGACACACCACCTGCAGCGACAATTTCATGTACTGACGTATTAAAATACCCTTTTTGACTGAATAATCGTAATGCTGCCCGCAATACGGAAGCATGTCGAGAACCCATATCTGGGAACAATCTACAAGTTTGATCAAGCATAAGTTATATTAGAACGAGCGTTCGTTCTTAGGCAATAGTTTAACCATAAAATTAGCGATAACCCCTATTAAAAGCGGGAGGGGGTCATGGAGACAAGCACAAAGATACGATGTTTACGCCTAGATTAAAGCGGATTAGCGTCTAGCTTAGGTAAAAAACAACAGTCCTATCATTGATTTAGGCGATGAGATCTCTATTTGCCCTGCAGCATTCACAAATAGAGATAAACCCTATATAATGATGGAGTCATTACTAACCAAAGAGAGGAAACCCTAGTGGATACCGACGAATGTAGTCGATCTAATATCGCGCGTATCGCTTAGCAGGTTCCAGCTTCTTTTGCTGCATCCTGTTAAAGCCAGGATGTAGTTTTACAAATAGCGTTCTGCTATTTGCTTTCTCCTATATCTTATCTATCGGCATCGTGTTGAGGTCAACACTTGTGGTGCGCGCATTTCTATTTTGTTTTCTCCCCTGTTTTTTAGGAGATCACCATGCGCTTCACACAACTACTACGCCGTTTTGGTTGCGGTACTTCTGCACGCACCTTGCGTCCAAGCTTTCGTTTAACGATCGTAGGCTCTAGCAGCAGCCTCCAAAGCATTAAGCAACCGCTATATCAAGACTTACGCACAATTGGTGCTTCCATTACTCGTGCTCAAAGCTCTATGCGACACGAGGATCAATTGGCCTGCACCGAACTCACCATTCACTGTACCGCTGACCGTCCATTAGGTCTAAATAACTTAGCTCTAAAACTGGGTCAAAAAGACGGTATTCGTCGCGTACACGTCGAAGGCAATTAAGTCTTTTTCTCGTTATATGAGGCCGCCTTTCATTAGGCGGCCAGTTTTCCTGTACCCAAAAGTAGATAAA